>JBJTSG010000210.1:0-11845 GCA_046076505.1 Erythrobacter sp.
GGCGGGAGGGGAGAAGGAGTGAGCGATGCCCAAGTTCAAGACCCTCGATGACCTCCCCGCCGACCTCACCGGCGAGGTGGCGCTGGTGCGCGTCGATCTCAACCTCCCGATGAAGGACGGCTCGGCGACCGATGTGACGCGGGTTGAGGCGGTGAAGCCCACCATCCTCGAACTTTCGGAGCGCGGCGCGAAGGTGCTGCTGCTCGCGCATTTCGGCCGTCCCGGCGGGCAGCGCTCCTCGACGCTCTCGACCAGTATGGTGGTGGGCGACGTCGAGCGCGTGCTGGGCGAGGAAATCATGTTCATCCCCGAGATCTCAGGGCCGGTGGTGGCGCAGGCGGTCGGCATCCTCGGGCCGGGCGACATCGGCCTTCTCGACAACACCCGCTTCTGGCCGGGCGAAGAAAAGAACGACCCCAACCTCGCCCAGGCGATCGCCGCACATGGGACCTTCTACGTCAACGATGCCTTCTCCGCTGCGCATCGCGCCCATGCGACCACCGAGGGGCTGACCCACTTCCTGCCGTCCTACGCGGGCCGCTCGATGGAGGCGGAACTGAAGGCTCTCGACGCCGCGCTCGGCTCGCCGCAGACGCCGGTTGCGGCGGTGGTCGGCGGGGCTAAGGTCTCGACCAAGCTCGCCGTGCTCGAGCACCTCGTCACCCGCGTCCAGCACCTCATCATCGGCGGCGGCATGGCCAATACCTTCCTCGCCGCGCGCGGGGTGAATGTCGGCAAGAGCCTGTGCGAGCACGACCTCACCGACACCGCGGCGAAGATCCTCGACGAGGCCGATGCGGCGGGCTGCACCGTGCACCTTCCCTATGATGTGGTGGTGGCGAAGGAATTCGCCGCCAACCCGCCCTCCTTGCGCACCTGCAACGTCCACGAGGTTGCCGCCGACGAGATGATCCTCGATGTCGGGCCGACCGCGGTCGAGGCGCTGGCGGACGTGCTCAAGACTTGCCGCACCCTCGTCTGGAACGGGCCGCTCGGCGCTTTCGAGACGCCGCCCTTTGATGCGGCCACCGTCGCGCTCGCGCGCACGGCCGCGGCGCTCACGCTCGAGGGCTCGCTCACCAGCGTCGCCGGCGGCGGGGACACCGTCGCCGCACTCGCCCATGCCGGGGTCGCGGGTGACTTCACCTATGTCTCGACCGCGGGCGGGGCCTTCCTCGAATGGATGGAAGGCCGCGTCCTGCCCGGCGTTGCCGCGCTCGAGGCCTGATCGGTGGCGGTCAGCGAAGCCGAGATCGAGGCGCTTGCACTCGGCGCGATGCGTGCCTGGGTGGCGGGCGACGAGAAGGCGATGAAGAAGCTCACCAAGCGCGACTTCATGTGCATGGTCGGCACGCGCCCGCCGCAACTGCTCGACCGCCCGAGCTTTCTCGCCGCGATGACCGAGGGCTTCGCCTGCCGCGCCTTCACCTTCCGCGAGGTGCTGGTCCGCACCCACGGCAACTCCGCGTGGTTCGTCGCCGCGGCGGAACTGAAGCTCGGGCTGGGGCGCGAGGAATGGGCGGGGCAGTTCCTTGTCAGCGACCTGTGGAAGGTCGGGAGCTGGGGCGGCAAGCACAAGCTCGCCGAGCGCAGCATCGCGGTGCTCGATCCGGACGAGAACCGCGCGCGCGCGATCCAGCGGCTCCAGCTCTGGAACAAGGGAGGCAAGCGCCGATGACCGAGATGGTCGAGACCAGCTACGGGATGCTGTCGGTGAAGCAGGAGGGCGAGTTCGCCGGGTGGCGCTTCTGGGAGGGCGATCCCTACGAGACGCGCTCCGGCCCGTTCTTCTACCGCCGCGAGGAGGACGGCTCCTACGTCAGCGCTTTCCGCGCGGAAGCCCGCCACATGAACGGCGGCGGCTTCATGCACGGCGGCTGCCTGATGACCTTCGCCGACTTCGCGCTCTTCGCGATCGCCACCGACGTGCTGAACGGCGATCATGCGGTGACGCTGAACCTGTCGGGCGATTTCCTCGGCTCGGTCGCCTGCGGGGCGCTGGTCGAGGCGCGGGGCGAAGTCACGCGCGGCGGCGGCAAGACGATCTTCGTGCGGGGCCTCGTCACCGGGGACGGCCAGCCGGCGCTGAGCTTCACCGGCATCATCCGGCGCCTCTCGAAGCGCTAATTCTTCGCGCCGCAATCTCGCAGTTGCAGCATCCGCAAGGGCTCGCTAAGGCCCGCTCCGACGCTGCTGTGCATACCTATGCAAAGAGGGCGAGGGGCCGCACCCGCACCACATTCGCGACTTGGAGAACGCTTGCCATGAACACCCAGGAAATGACGACCCGCATCGCCACCGGCCAGGGGTTCATCGCCGCGCTCGACCAGTCGGGCGGTTCGACCCCCAAGGCGCTGCGCGGCTACGGGGTCGAGGACAGCGAGTGGTCGGGCGACGAGGAGATGTTCGCCCAGATCCACGCGATGCGCGCCCGCGTCATCACCGCACCCTCCTTCGCCAGCGGCAAGGTGATCGGCGCGATCCTGTTCGAGAAGACGATGGACGGTATGGTCGACGGCAAGAGCACGGGCGACGCGCTGAAGGCGCGCGGGATCGTGCCGTTCATCAAGGTCGACGAAGGCCTCGCCGACGAGGCTGACGGCGTGCAGCTGATGAAGCCGATGACCAAGCTCGCCGCCCTGCTCGAGAAGTCGGTCGCCGCGGGCATGTTCGGCACCAAGATGCGCTCGGTGATCAAGTCCGCGAACCCGGCGGGGATCGCTGCCGTGGTCGCGCAACAGTTCGAGGTGGGCGCCGAGATCATCGCCGCCGGCCTGATGCCGATCATCGAGCCCGAATACGACATCACCGCCGCCGACCGCGAGGCGGGCGAGGACATCCTGCTCGCCGAGATCACCAAGCACCTCGATGCGCTGCCGGAAGGCCAGCAGGTGATGCTCAAGCTCTCGATCCCCGCGCGCGCCGGGCTCTACACCCCGCTCACCAGCCACCCCAAGGTACTGCGCGTCGTCGCGCTGTCGGGCGGTTTCTCGACCGACGAGGCCTGCGAGCGTCTCGCCCAGAACCCCGGCATGATCGCGAGCTTCAGCCGCGGGCTGCTCCAGGACCTGCGCAAGCAGCAGGACGACGCGGAGTTCGACGCGGTGCTCGGAAAGGCGATCGACCAGATCGCGAGCGCCAGCTGCTGAGGGCTCAGCGCGCTTCGTAGGTGAAGCGGTAGGCGTCCTTCGGCGTCTCCTTGCCTTCGCCTGCGACGCGGCCCGGTTCGCCCGAGACGAGGGCGAGGGTGGTGCCATGGGTGGTGTAAGGCTCGCCGAGGGCAAGCTGGGCGGCCTCCCCCCATGTGTCGCCGTCGATCCGGGTCTTCACCACCAGCCGCCCGGCCCAGACGCAGCGGGCGTTGATCGGGCAGCGGCTATCCTCGACCACCGCGAGCGGCGTCGCGATCACGCTGCCGACCCGCACCGACTGGCCGAGCGCGACCGCGCTGCCGGGAGCCAGCGCGGTCGTTCGGGGCGGAGCGGCGTTCGGGATGATCGCGCAGCCGCCGAGTGCGGCGGCGAGCAGGGCAGGGGCGAGGAGGCGGGGAAGGTGCATCATCGCCCCGGGTTTAGCCGCCCCGCGCCTGAGTGCCGCCTGAACAGGTGACAGGACCGCCGCCAGCCGTTAGCGAGCCGCCATGACCCAGCAGACCCAGCTTTACCTCATCTCCCCGCTCGACGTGGGCGGCGACTTTCCCGAGCGGCTTGAGCGCGCGCTTGCCGCGGGGGCGCGCCGGCACGGCGATCTCGTCACCGCCTTCCAGTTCCGGGTGAAGGGCCTGGACCAGCACGAGGCCGCCAAGCTCGCCGCACCGCTCCAGGTGATCTGCGCGGCGCACGACGTCGCCTTCATCGTCAACGATTCCATCGCGCTCGCGAAGCGCCTCAAGGCGGACGGCGTGCACCTCGGGCAGGAGGACGGCTCGCCCAAGGACGCGCGCACCGAATTGGGCCGCGAGGCGCAGATCGGCGTCACCTGCCACGCCAGCCGCCACATGGCGATGGAAGCGGGCGAGGCGGGGGCGGACTATGTCGCCTTCGGCGCGTTCTACCCCTCGACCACCAAGGACAAGGGGCCGGACGCCGAACGCCCCGAGCCCGACCTGATCGCATGGTGGACCAAGCTGTTCGAGATCCCCTGCGTCGCCATCGGCGGCATCACCCCCGGCAATTGCAGGCCGCTGGTCGAGGCGGGCGCGGACTTCCTCGCGGTGTCGGGCGCGGTGTGGAACGGGGACGAGGTCGCCGCGATCGAAGCTTTCGCCGAGGTCATGCGGCCCTGATTGCGCGCACCTCCAGCCCGTGTCATTTCTGTTGTGCGCGAGAAAGATAGTTGCCATTTTGACGGTCGATGAGGCTGTTTCGTCCGCGCCAAAGCAAGCAGGAGCGCAAGCTCAGTCATTCGGTCCGGGACTACCAGGCGCTGGTGCGGATGCACCTGCGCAGGCGGCCTGAAGACCGCCGTCTCGCCCTTGCCAATGCGATCGGGGCCGAGACGATGGAGACCTTCTGCGCGCAAGGCGATGCCCATGTCGCGGTTCTGCGTCACCACGGCCTTGTGGACGGGATGAGCATCTATGACCTGGGATGCGGCTGCGGGAGGACGGCACAGGCCCTCGCACGAAGCGGATGGCAGGGCCAATATGTCGGTGCCGATGTCGTCCCTGAACTGCTGGAGGAACTCCGCCGCCAGTGCCCCGATTACCGTGTCGTCCTTCTATACGAACGCACCATCGACGCCGCTGACGCCTCGCTCGACATCATCTTCAACTGGTCGGTCTTCACCCATCTCTACCCGGGTGAATCCTATCTCTACATGCTTGACGCGTTTCGCGCGCTCAAGCCCGGGGGCAAGCTGCTGTTTTCCTTCCTCGAACTCGAGGAACCCGCCCATGACCGCATCTGGCTTGCCGAGCTGCAACGGCGGCGTCAGGGCGAGGAGCGCGAACAGCTCGACGCCTTCCTGCACCGCGACTGGATCCGGCGTTTCGCCCGCGATGCCGGCTATGGCGAACCGCGCTTCACCGATGGGACCGACGGCACGCATCACCCGCAGTTCTGGCAGGCGATCGCAGTGATGGAAAAACCGGTCGCCTGAACGCTGGTCTCCGGAGTGAATGCAAGGGTCGGCCGCGAGGAAGGACGGCGTTCCTCAGACACCGCTCCCCACTCGCGTGCAGATCAACCGGCTCTCGCTGCCGTCGGCATTCAGCTTCTGGAGCGTGTTCTCGCCCTTCACGACGAAGCGCTGGTCCTTCTTGGGGCCGCGGGTGAACAGCAGGTTCGGACCGCGCAGCAGGTAGATGCCGCGCCCGCCATCGGCGGTGCGGTAACTCGACGAGGTGCCGATGCGGAAGCTCTCCTCCGGCACGGGGACGAAGGCCTCGCCCCCCGCATCGCCGGGGAGCGCGCATTCCCATGTGCCGTAGCGCAGGATGCCGAGCACCGAGCCGCGCGGGATGCCGCTGCGCGAGGCCGGGCGCCACGCCTCGCGGTCCTGGCCGTGGGCATCGCCCGGCAGGGTGGCCGCGATCCCGGCGGCGAGCGCGACGAGGAGGAGCACGTAGCGGGTTCTCATAGGCTGGTCCTACCAGCGCCGCACGGGCCTTTCCACCGGCTTAACCATGAAAAGCGCCCCCGCTTGCCGGACGCGAGCGAGGGCGCTATGGGCGCGCATCATTTCCGGCCAGCCAGCCTCCAAACGAGGGCGGCTTGCCTCACGCTCTTTCCACCCTCGAAGAAGGCCCACAGCCCCATGAAGATCAGCGGCGTCGACATCCGCCCCGGCAACATCCTCGAATACGAAGGCGGCATCTGGAAGGTCGCCAAGATCCAGCACACCCAGCCGGGCAAGGGCGGGGCCTACATGCAGGTCGAGATGAAGAACCTGCAGGATGGCCGCAAGACCAACGTGCGTTTCCGCAGCGCCGATACGGTGGAGCGCGTGCGGCTCGATACGAAGGACTTCCAGTTCCTCTACGAGGACGGCGACCAGCTCGTGTTCATGGATCAGGACACCTACGAGCAGATCAACCTGCCCAGCGACCTCCTCGGCGACGCACGCCCCTTCCTTCAGGACGGGATGCAGGTGATGCTCGAGCTGTGGGACGAGAAGCCGATCTCGGTGGAACTGCCCGCCCAGATCGAGGCGACCATCGTCGAGGCCGACGCCGTGGTGAAGGGGCAGACCGCCTCGTCGAGCTACAAGCCCGCGATCCTCGACAACGGCGTGCGCATCATGGTGCCGCCGCACATCGAGAGCGGCACGCGGATCGTGGTCGACGTCTATGAACAGGCCTACGTCGGCAAGGCGAACTGAGGGTTTTTCGCCCCCCACGTTCGTGTCGAGCGTAGTCGAGACACACTAGCGCCGCAGGACCGCCTCTCGACTGCGCTCGAGGCGAACGGCAGAAGGTTTATCATGGCAGCCATTTCCGGCCTCATCCGCGTCATGGAGCGCGCCGCGCGCAAGGCGGGCGGGCGCCTGCGCCGCGACTTCGGCGAAGTCGAGCACCTGCAGGTCTCCCGCAAGGGCCCGGCCGATTTCGTCAGCAAGGCCGACATGCGCGCCGAGCGCACGATCTATGACGAACTCTCCGCCGCGCGGCCCGGTTGGGGTTTCGTGATGGAGGAGGCGGGCGTGATCGAGGGCGATCCCGGGATGCCGCGCTGGATCGTCGATCCATTGGACGGCACCAGCAACTTCCTCCACGGCATCCCCCACTTCGCGATCAGCATCGCCGCGCAGGAGCCGCGTCCCGACGGGAAGGGCTGGGGCGATGTGGTGGCGGGCGTGGTCTATCAGCCGATCACCGACCAGACCTTCTGGGCCGAAAAGTCGCGCGGGGCCTGGCTCCACGACGCGCGCTTGCGCGTCTCGGCCCGCTCGCGCCTCTCGGACGCACTGGTCGCGACCGGCGTGCCTTTCTTCGGCCACGGCGACTTTGCCGAGTGGAGCCGCATCTTCGGCGCCATCGGCCCCGAGGTCGCCGGCATCCGCCGGTTCGGCGCCGCCTCTCTCGATCTCGCCTATGTGGCGCAGGGGCGCTTCGACGGGTTCTGGGAAAGCGGCCTGTCCGATTGGGACACCGCCGCCGGCTGCCTGCTGGTGCGCGAGGCGGGCGGCTTCGTCAGCGATTTCCGCGGGCGCAGCGAGGCGATCCATTCGGCGCAGGTGCTTGCCGCCAACGATGCGCTGCACTCCAAGCTCCACAAATTGTTGGCGGGAGCGCTGAGGTAGGGGCAAGCCCGTGCCAGCCCCTGCCAAGGCCGCTCCAATCCCCGCTGACACCCTCCTTGCACCCCCGCCACACCCCCCGATTTGCGGCATTTCGCGTGAAACATCGCGTGCCTTCGCTTGCCAGTCGTGGCGCCTGCAGCTAACAGCCGCCCATCCGCGACGGCGAGCCCCTGTGGTGGAATTGGTAGACGCGACCGACTCAAAATCGGTTGGAGAAATCCGTGCCAGTTCGAGTCTGGCCAGGGGCACCATCGCGGCAAGGCAGGCAGGCGCAACTCAGTCCCGCGGGCGCACCATCGTCCAGAAACGCGGCCCGCCGGGTACATCCCATTCTTCGACGATCCCGAAGCCCAGCCGCTGATAGATTCCGACATTCTCGGGCGTTGCGGTCTCGAGGCAGATGTCGACGCCCCGTCTGTTTCCCTCCGCGATCCCGGCGCGAATGGCAGCGCCGCCCCAGCCTTTGCCCTGAGCCTCGGGGTGCACGCCGATGAAGTGCAGGTAGAGCCAGTTCTCGCCTTCGGGAACGTGCGCAGCGATGTGCCGCCCGGTGCGGTCGGCCCGCAGGACATTCGCCCCGAAGATGCGCCACATCCGCCACGCGAGCATGGGGGTGAGGGGAGGTTGGTGATGGATCGCGCCCGGTACGTACCACAGCGACACCGCCTCGCGGCACGGGGAGGCCAGCACCATCCCCCGGCGCGTGTGATCGTCCACCAGCCATGTGAACAGATGCGGCAGGCGTGCCCGGCGTTCGTCGGGGTCGGGGATGATCCACGCGAGGGCAGGATCATCCTGAAAGGCCAGCGACAGCGTTCCGATCAGCGCCCCGGTCAGCGCTCCGGCACCATCGACAATGTTCCGCTCGCCGATCATGTCGGGAAGGGCGCCAGCCGCACGGCCAGCTCGAAACCGGCCCGCCTGGCAAAGGCGAAGCGTCCTCCCGGAACGGAGCGACTCTCGTTCTCCAGCCGGCGGAGGATCTCTGCCTTGAAGCTTCCACGCGGGTGATCGCGCAGCACGCCGGCCACGAAATCGCGAGGGAGGTGGGCGAGCCGCAGTCCTGTCAGGTCGACCATCGCACCGTATTGGGTATAGGCGCCCAGCACCCCGTCCCTTTCCGGCGTGATGCCGACCGTGGTGTGGACCACCAGCGCGTCATGGAGATGCTCGCCGACTTCGGCAGGCTCGTGCGCCTCGCAGGCACACTGCCGCGCGATGGCGCCGCTGCGCAAGGTGAAGTCCTCTCCGGCGACGTCCCGCATGATACCAACATCGTGCAACAGGCCGCAGATGTGAAGCAGTTCCGGATCGGCCTTGCGTTCGTCGATATGGGCGAGCGCACGCGCGAACAGGGCCGAGCGATATCCATGGGCGAGGAGCACCGAATCCTGCTCGAGCGCGGCTTCCTCGGCTATCCTGACAAGACGGCTGTCGGGTAGCGGGGGCATGTCGCCGAGCTTTCCTACCCGCTGGAGCGATGGCATGAGCCGGTGCCAGAGGTTCTGCACCTGCTGGCGCGACGCAATGCCCAGCCCCCGCGCGCATTCGGCGGTGTTCATCACGCCGCCGGTGCGCCGGACCCAGCCGGGTCCGCCGAGGCGATTAGGATCGGGAAGCGCAGGAAGGTTGCGTCCGTGCATTAATTCTGAGTCCTGATTTGGAACTCAGGTATGCGTGGCCTATCTGGGTTCACATGTCAAACTCAGAAGAACCCGCCACTGTAGTCCGTGCGGCACCGATCCCGCAGGATCGCTGCGGGATGGCCTTGGCCTGCCACCTGCTCGGCGATCGATGGACCATGTTGCTGATCCGCGAGGCCTTCTACGGCGTCTCGCGCTTCGATGACTTGCGCGCTGATCTCGGGGCCCCCCGGGGCATCCTCAGTACACGCCTCAAGGCTCTGGTCGCCAACGGCATCCTCGAGCGGCATCCCTATCGCGAGGGCAATGCGCGCGTCCGGCATGAATACCGCCTCACGGCTTGCGGGATGGACTTGGCCCTGCCGCTGATCGCGTTGATGCAATGGGGGGACCGGCATTTGCAGGACGAGCCTTCTCCCCTGCTGATCCGTCACAAGGCAACCGGCGAGGACCTGCGCGTGGCGCTGGTCACCCCGCAGGGCGAAGCGGTCGAGTTCGACGATGTCGCCTACTCGATCGCGCCCGATTAGGGACAATTTCGCTTGTCGCGCGGCCAGCGCGCCGTCTAGCCTTCGGCGCCGCCGGAATGCGGCCGTGCGATCGAAGGAGAGCGACATGAAACTGGTCTGGCAATCGGCAATGGCAGCAATCGTCCTCGGACTTGCGGCGGCCCCTGTGCAGGCCGACAATCTCCGCGATGCGGTGGCAGCGGAGATGCCGAAGCTGGTCGAGCTCTACCGTGATTTCCATGCTAATCCGGAGCTGTCCTTTCAGGAGGTCGAGACGTCGAAGAAGCTCGCCGCCCGGGTGCGGGCATTGGGCTTCGAGGTGACCGAGGGCGTGGGCAAGACCGGGGTCGTCGCAGTGATGAAGAACGGTCCCGGGCCGGTGGTGATGCTGCGCGCCGACATGGATGGACTGCCGGTGGTCGAGCAGACGGGACTCCCCTTTGCCTCGAAGAAACGCGCGATTGCGCAGAATGGCACCGAGACCGGGGTGATGCACGCCTGTGGGCATGACACCCACATGACCGCCTGGATCGGCACCGCCCAGCTTCTCGCGGCGCGCAAGGGCGAATGGTCGGGCACGCTGGTGATGATCCTCCAACCCGCCGAGGAGATCGGCCAGGGCGCCAAGGCGATGCTCGACGACGGGCTCTTCACGCGCTTTCCCAAGCCCGACTATGCGCTCGCCTTCCACGACGCGGCGCAGTTCCCGGCGGGGCAGATCGGCTACACCAAGGGCTTCGCGCTCGCCAATGTCGACAGCGTCGACGTGGTGGTGCCCGGCATCGGCGGACATGGGGCCTATCCGCACACCACCAAGGACCCGATCGTGATCGCCGCCTCGATCGTCATGCGCCTGCAGACGCTGGTCAGCCGCGAGCAGAACCCGGGCGATCCGGCGGTGGTGACGGTGGGGAGCTTCCAGGCCGGATCCAAGCACAACATCATCCCCGACGAGGCGCGCCTCCAGCTCACCGTCAGGAGCTACAGCGACGAGACGAGGAAGCACTTGCTCGACGGGATCGCCCGTATCGCCAAGGGGGAGGCGATCGCGGCCGGGATGCCCGAGGACAAGATGCCGCGGGTCTCGGTGCAGGACCCTTACACGCCCGCGACCTACAATACGCCCGAATTGACCGAGAGGGTTGCGGCCGGGCTCAAGGCGCGGTTCGGCGAGCAGGTGAAGGAGGTGCCCGCTGTGATGGGCGGTGAGGACTTCAGCCGCTTCTACCGCGCCGACAAGGCTTCCGTGCAGTCGCTGATCTTCTGGGTTGGCGGCGTACCCAAGGACAGGTGGGAGCGCGCGCAGAAGGGCGAGATCGAATTGCCCTCGCTGCACTCGCCCTTCTGGGCGCCCGACGCGCCGGTGGTGATCGCGACCGCGACCGAGGCGATGACCTCGGCGACGCTGGGGATCATGGCGAAGACCAAGTAACGCCCCGCCCAAAAAGTGCGGCCGCCGGAGCGCGTCCCGTTGCGGGAGCGTTCCGGCGGCCGTTTCTCCTCCCCAGGAGAACTCGTGAACGGGTTACTGCGACGCGGGCACGTAGGTGCCGAGGCGGTGGTGCAGCGCGTTGATCTTGGCCAGCTCCTCGCGGTCCTCGGTTGCGCGGGCGTGGCTTTCCAGCGCGCGGCGCAGCAGTTTCATGTCTGCGGTCGAGAGCAGCGCACGGGCGCGGGCAGGCTCGGTTTTCGGGGTGTCGGTGTCGGTCATCTCACTCTCCCTCGGGGCTTGGTGCTGCCCCAAGCTCTAGGCGTTTCGGCGGGTTACCGGAAGGCCGCATCGTGCGGTCCTTCCGGCCTTGTCCCCGCTCTTAAGCGGCCTCGAATTGGTTCATCGTGTTGTGGACGCCGCCAGCCTTGAGGGCGGCTTCACCGGCGAAGTACTCCTTGTGATCGTCGCCGATGTCCGAGCCCGACATGTTCTGGTGCTTCACGCAGGCAATGCCCTGGCGGATTTCCTCCCGCTGGACGTTCTTGACGTAGCCCAGCATCCCGGCCTCGCCGAAGTACTCGCGGGCGAGGTTGTCGGTCGAGAGCGCCGCGGTGTGGTAGGTCGGCAGGGTGATGAGGTGGTGGAAGATGCCTGCACGCGCCGAGGCATCGCGCTGGAAGGTGCGGATCTTCTCGTCGGCTTCGTTCGACAGTTCGGTGCCGTCGTAGTCGACGCTCATCAGCTTCGCGCGGTCATAGGCCGACACGTCCTTGCCCGCCGCTTCCCAGGCGTCGAACACCTGCTGGCGGAAGTTCAGCGTCCAGTTGAAGCTCGGCGAGTTGTTGTAGACGAGCTTGGCATTTGGCACGACTTCGCGGATGCGGTCGACCATGCCGGCGATTTGCTCGACGTGGGGCTTCTCGGTCTCGATCCACAGCAGGTCGGCGCCGTTCTGGAGCGAGGTGATGCAGTCGAGCACGACGCGGTCCTCTCCGGTGCCGGGGCGGAACTGGTAGAGG
>JBJTSG010000211.1:0-5943 GCA_046076505.1 Erythrobacter sp.
CTTCGTCAGCGCAAGGCGCGTCAGGTTCAATAAAGGGAAAGCTGAATGAGCATCCTCGTAAACAAAGACACCAAGGTCATCACGCAAGGCATGACCGGCAACACCGGCACCTTCCACACGCAGGCCGCGCTCGATTACGGGACGCAAATGGTCGCGGGCGTGACGCCGGGCAAGGGCGGCACCACCCATATCGGCCTGCCGCAGTTCGACACCGTACGCGAAGCCAAGGCCGCGACCGGCGCGACCGCCTCGTGCATTTACGTGCCGCCGCCGTTCGCCGCCGATGCGATCTGCGAGGCGATCGATGCCGAAATCGAGCTGATCATCTGCATCACCGAGGGCATCCCGGTGCTCGACATGGTCCGTGCCAAGCGCGCGCTGGCAGGTTCGAAGTCGCGCCTGATCGGCCCCAACTGCCCCGGCGTGCTGACCCCGAATGAATGCAAGATCGGCATCATGCCGGCCAACATCTTCAAGAAGGGCAGCGTCGGCATCGTCTCGCGCTCGGGCACGCTCACCTATGAGGCCGTGCACCAGACCACTTCTGTTGGCCTCGGCCAGACCACCGCGGTCGGCATCGGCGGCGACCCGGTCAACGGCACCAATTTCATCGACGTGCTCGACCTGTTCCTCGATGATCCCGAGACCGAAAGCATCATCATGATCGGCGAAATCGGCGGCTCGGCCGAAGAGGAAGCCGCTGCCTTCATCAAGCGCGAGGCCGCCAAGGGCCGCAAGAAGCCGATGGTCGGCTTCATCGCCGGGCGCACCGCCCCTCCGGGCCGCCGCATGGGCCACGCGGGCGCGATCGTCAGCGGCGGTCAGGGCGGCGCGGAAGACAAGATCGCGGCGATGGAAGACGCGGGCATCCGCGTATCCCCCTCGCCCTCGCTCCTCGGCGAGACGCTCGCAGCGATGCTGAAAGAAAACGCCTGAGTTAACGACTACCGGTCCCTCGCGTGCCACGTGAGGGGCCATCCTTCCTCCTCCCCGGGAGTCCCATCATGGGCAACGAACAGCAGAATTTCCTCCCCGCCTTCACCGATCAGGAAGGCCCGCAGCCCGGCCCCTCGTGGGCGAAGCGCGGCTGGCTCGACACGCTGGCGGACAGCGGCGCGGACCTTACCGCGGCGATGGACCCGACCGAGATGACGCTGACGATCGCCAAGGCGGCGAAGGATGCGGGCAAGCCGGCCGATCCGCAGGCGGTGGAGAAGGCCGCGAAGCTCTCGATCGCGGCGATGACGCTCGTTCGCCTCTACCGCGTGCGCGGGCACATGGCCGCCGACCTCGATCCGCTCGGCCTCTCCAACCGCGAAGGCCCCGCTGACCTCACGCTCGAATGGCACGGCCTTGCGGGCAAGGAGAACGAGGACGTCTATGTCGGCGGCGTGCTCGGCATGGAATGGACCACGGTGGGCAAGCTCCACCAGCGCCTGCGCGAAGTGTATTGCGGCAAGGTCGGCCTCGAATACATGCACATCGCCGACACCGAGGAACGCCGCTTCCTGCAGGACAAGTTCGAAAAGCCCGGCGAGACGATCCAGTTCACCCCCGAAGGCAAGAAGGCGATCCTCGCCGCGGTGCTGCGCGGGGAAGGCTACGAGGAATTCCTCGCCGAGACGTACGTCGGCACCAAGCGCTTCGGGCTCGATGGCGGCGAATCCATGATCCCGGCATTGGAAGCGGTGATCAAGCACGGCGGCAGCGCGGGCGTGCGCGAGATCATCTACGGCATGGCCCACCGCGGGCGGTTGAACGTGCTCGCCAACGTGATGGCCAAGCCCTACCGCGTGATCTTCCACGAATTCTCGGGCGGCTCGGCCAACCCGGATGATGTCGGCGGTTCGGGCGACGTGAAGTACCACCTCGGCACCTCGACCGACCGCGAGTTCGAGGGGATTTCGGTGCACATGAGCCTTGTGCCCAACCCCTCGCACCTCGAGGCGGTGAACCCAGTGGTGCTCGGCAAGACCCGCGCGCAGCAGGCGATCCGCGACGATCTGAAGAAGAAGGACCAGGTGCTCCCCGTGCTGATCCACGGCGATGCGGCCTTCGCAGGCCAAGGCGTGGTGTGGGAGAGCCTCTCGCTCTCGGGCGTGCCGGGCTACGACACCGGCGGCTGCGTCCACTTCATCATCAACAACCAGATCGGCTTCACCACCTCGCCGAAGTTCGCGCGCTCCTCGCCCTATCCGAGCGACGTGGCGAAGGGCGTGATGGCGCCGATCCTCCATGTCAACGGCGATGATCCGGAAGCGGTGACCTTCGCCTGCAAGCTCGCGGTCGAGTACCGCCAGACCTTCCACCGCGACGTCGTGATCGACATGTGGTGCTACCGTCGCTTCGGCCACAATGAGGGCGATGAGCCCAAGTTCACCCAGCCGCTGATGTACGAGGCAATCCGCAAGCACCCCAAGGTCAGCGTGTCCTACGAGGCGCGCCTGATCCGCGAGGGCGTGGTCGAGCCCGGCACGCGCGACAAGATCGCCGCCGACTTCACCGCGCTGCTCGAGGAGGAGTTCGAGGCGGGCAAGAGCTACAAGGCGAACGAGGCCGACTGGTTCGGCGGCCGCTGGGCGGGGCTCAACAAGCCCGCCGACCCGGAGACCGCGCGCCGCTCGGTCGAGACCGCCATCGAGCCCAAGGTGTTCGACGCCCTGGGCCGCGTGCTCACCGAAGTCCCCGCCGATCTCGAGATCCACAAGACCCTCGACCGCGTGCTCGCCGCCAAGCGCGAGATGTTCGCGACCGGCGAGGGCTTCGACTGGGCGACCGCCGAGGCGCTCGCCTTCGGCAGCCTCGTCATGGAAGGCTACGGGGTGCGCCTGTCGGGCCAGGATTCTGGGCGCGGCACCTTCTCGCAGCGCCACGCGGTGTGGATCGACCAGAAGACCGAGCGCAAGTACGTGCCCCTGAGCACATTGAAGCACGGCAAGTTCGAGGTGCATGACAGCACCCTGTCCGAATATGGCGTGCTGGGCTTCGAATACGGCTTCGCGATGGCCGACCCCAAGAGCCTCGTGCTGTGGGAAGGCCAGTTCGGCGACTTCGCCAACGGCGCGCAGATCATGATCGACCAGTTCGTCGCCAGCGGCGAGGCCAAGTGGCTGCGCGCCAACGGGCTCGTGATGCTGCTGCCGCACGGCTACGAGGGCCAGGGGCCGGAGCACTCTTCCGCCCGCCTAGAGCGCTTCCTCCAGCTGTGCGCCGACGACAACATGTGCGTGTGCAACATCACGACGCCGGCGAACTACTTCCACGTGCTGCGCCGCCAGATGCTCCGCAGCTTCAGGAAGCCGCTCGTCATCATGAGCCCCAAGTCGCTGCTGCGCCACCCGATGGCCAAGAGCGACAAGAGCTCGTTCCTCGGCGAACGGCAGTTCCGGCGGATCCTCTCCGATCCCGGGGAGATCGCCGATGACAAGGTGCGGCGCCTCGTGCTGTGCTCGGGCAAGGTCGCCTACGACCTTATCGAGGCGCGCAACGCGGCGGGCAAGGACGACGTCTCGATCGTCCGCATCGAGCAGCTCTTCCCCTTCCCGGGCGATCCGCTCGCCGTGCGCCTCCAGCGCATGACGGGCCTCGAAGAGGTCGTGTGGTGCCAGGAGGAGCCCCGCAACAATGGTGCGTGGTTCTTCGTCAACGAGAAGATCGAGGAATCGCTCACCGCCGCCGGCCACAAGGGGATGCGTCCGAGCTATGCCGGGCGCGACGCCGCCGCCTCGCCCGCCACCGGACTCGCCAGCCGCCACAAGGCTCAGCAGGAGGCGCTCGTCGCCCAGGCGCTGGGGCTCTAGCCGCAAAGAACATACCCCGTTCGTGTCGAGCGAAGTCGAGACACACGCGCACGAATGGTTCTCGACTTCGCTCGAACCGAACGGAACAGAATTCAGGAACGCATTGCAATGGCAACCGAAATCAAAGTCCCCGTCCTCGGCGAATCCGTCACCGAAGGCACCATCGCCGAATGGCTCAAGCAGCCGGGCGAAGCGGTGGCGGTCGACGAGCCGATCGCCAGCCTCGAGACCGACAAGGTCGCGGTCGACGTGCCCTCGCCGGTCGCCGGCATCATGTCGCAGCACCTCGTCGCGGTAGGCGACACGGTCGAGGTCGGCGCGGCGATCGCGGTGATCGAGGACGGCGCGAGCGCGCCGGCTGCGGCTCCGGCCGCCGCCAAGGCCGACCCGGCGCCTGCCCCTGCCGCTTCGGAGGAACTCCTCACGCCTGCTCAGACCATGTCCCCCGCGGTGCGCCGTGCGGTGCTCGAGCACGGGGTGGACCCGTCGACGATCAAGGGCACCGGCAAGGACGGGCGCCTGACCAAGGAAGACGTCCTCGCCGCAGCGGAAGCCAAGGCCAAGGCCCCGGCGACCCCCGCGCCCGCCCCGACCGCCGCCCCTGCCCCCGCCGCTCCCGCCCAGACCGGCGGCGCGCGCGGCGAGGAGCGCGTCAAGATGACCCGCATGCGCCAGACCATCGCCAAGCGGCTGAAGGCGGCGCAGGACAATGCGGCGATGCTCACCACCTTCAACGATTGCGACATGAGCGCCGTCATCGAGGCGCGCGACAAGTACAAGGACCTGTTCGCCAAGAAGCACGACATCCGGTTGGGCTTCATGGGCTTCTTCGCCAAGGCCGCGTGCCTCGCGCTGAAGGACGTGCCAGCCGCCAACGCCTATATCGACGGCGAGGAGATCATCTACCACGACTATGTCGATATCTCGGTCGCGGTCTCTGCGCCCAATGGCCTTGTCGTCCCCGTGATCCGCGACGCCGACAAGAAGGGCTTCGCCCGCATCGAGCAGGACATCGCCGATTTCGGCGCGCGGGCCAAGGCGGGCACGCTGACGATGGAGGACATGAGCGGCGGCACCTTCACAATCTCGAACGGCGGCGTGTTCGGCTCGCTGATGAGCACCCCGATCATCAACCCGCCGCAGTCGGCTGTGCTCGGTCTCCACCGCATCGAGGATCGCCCGGTTGTGCGGGGCGGCCAGATCGTGATCCGCCCGATGATGTATCTCGCTCTCAGCTATGACCACCGCCTGATCGACGGCCGCGAGGCAGTGACCGCGCTCAAGATCATCAAGGAGGCGATCGAGGATCCCACCCGGATGCTCATTGATCTTTGAGTTATTGCATCTGCTCGTCACCCCGGCGAAGGCCGGGGCCCAGTTTAGTGACAGACCAACTCGAACAGGTCGTTCCAGTCGGGGTTCATCTCTTCGATGCGGCGCAGCTTCCACGCCCGCCGCCATTCCTTCATCTGCTTCTCGCGGATGATGGCCGCTTCGATGGTGTCGTGGCGTTCGAACCAGACCAGCATCCTGCAACCATATTTCTTCGAGAAGCCTTCGATCAGTCCTTCGCGGTGTTGCCATGCGCGCTTCGCAAGATCGCTGGTGACACCGATGTAAATCGTTCCGTTGCGGCGGCTCGCCATGATGTAGACGTAGCCGCCGTATTCCATCTTAGTCGCCTCCCCGGCGCAGGCCGGGGCCCAGACGCGCGGGTGGAACTGGGTCCCGGCCTTCGCCGGGATGACGAGCGAGTGAGTTACGCAAGGCTGCCATCCAGCCCCTTGCAGACCTCGAGCAGTTCCTTGACCGCATCGACGCTGACCTGAAGGTTGGCCTTCTCTTCGTCCGAGAGGCTGATCTCGATCACCTCTTCCGCGCCGTTCGCGCCGATCACCACCGGCACGCCGACGTAGAGCCCGTCGAGGCCGTACTTGCCCTCGACGTTCACCGCGCAAGGGAGGATGCGCTTCTGGTCGTAGAGGTAGGCCTCTGCCATCGAAATGGCGCTGGTGGCCGGCGCGTAATAGGCCGAGCCGGTGCCGAGCAGCGCGACGATCTCGCCGCCGCCCGAACGCGTGCGCTTTACGATCTCGCCCAGGCGATCTTCCGAGATGCCCTTGATCTTGGCGAGGTCGGCGAC
>JBJTSG010000212.1:0-5706 GCA_046076505.1 Erythrobacter sp.
GCCCTGCGCGTCGGTGATGGTGATCATGGTGTTGTTGAAGCTGGCGTTGATGTGCGCAACGCCGCTGGTGATGTTCTTCTTGTCACGGCGCCGGATACGGCCTGGTTCGCGTGCCATTGTGTGAATTCCTCTAGCTCGTCAGCAGGAAAAAGCGTCGAAGGGGCCGGAGGCCCGACGGCTTACTTCTTCTTGCCCGCGATGGGCTTGGCCTTGCCCTTGCGGGTGCGGGCGTTGGTGTGGGTGCGCTGGCCGCGGACGGGGAGACCCGAACGGTGACGCAGGCCGCGATAGGCGCGAAGGTCCATCAGACGCTTGATGTTCATCGCGGTCTGACGACGCAGGTCGCCTTCCACGGTGAAGTCGGCGTCGATCGTCTCGCGGATGCGGAGGATTTCCTCGTCCGAGAGGTCCTGGACGCGCGCGGTGTGCGCAATGCCGAGCTTGTCAGCAATCTGCACGGCGGTCGTGCGACCGATCCCGTGAATATAGGTGAGCGCGATGATCACGCGCTTGTTGGTGGGGATATTGACCCCGGCAATACGAGCCACTTATTTCTCCATGCTCCACAGGGGCCTTGCGGTTTTGCGCCACCCCTATCTCAACGCTCAATCATCCTCGTGTCCGCCTGCCGATGCGACCGAGCCGAGGCGGCAGGATCACAAACGGCAAAAAGTCCGGTCGGCACGCGCAAGGGCGATGCCTGCCGAACTGACTTCGAACATGTCGAATGAGCCGCGCGCATAGGCCGATTCGCACAGAGCGTCAACCGCCTGCGGTGCAGCCGGCGCAATGGCGGGACAGGCGCCGCCGCCCCTCAACCCTTCGGCTTCGGCTTGTCCTTGAGATCACCGAACACGTCCTCCACCGAGGGGGATTTGGCGGCCGGCTTGGGAGGTGCGGTGGCAGGGGTCTTGGCCGCGGCCGGCGCGCCAGCGGGGGCGGAGGCCGCCGCGGGCTTGGCGGGCGCCGGGCCCGCGGCGCCGGCAGGCGCGATGCGCGGTGCGGAAGGTGCCGGTACCGCTGCGGCCGCGGGTGCCTTGGGCTGGGCGGGCGGCGGAGCCGGCGCAGGTGCGGCTGGCATCTCGACCACCCCCAGCAGCTTTGCCAAGGCGCCGTGCTGCGCGCCCATCACGCCGTCGACTGCCTTGGAGATCACCGGCAGCTCATAGCGCATCGGACCGCCGACATTGTATTCCCAGACGATCCGCGTGCCCTTTTCGACCTTGCTGATCGCGATCGTCAGAACGCCGGTGACGGGCTCGCTCTGCAAGGGACCGAGGCTGCCCACCATGCGCAGTGCCTGCTCCGGATAGGCCTGGACAACGCGCATGTGCTCGACGCTGCCTTCGAGCGTGAAGCGGCCCGCTTCGTCCACTTCCGGGATCTTCTCGCAGAAGCACCCGCCGGCCTGCGGGGTGAGGGTCAGATTCTTGGGATCGCCCGACCATGTGTGCGCCGCCTGCCACCAGCCCGATGGCGAGATCAGCGCCAGCCAGACCTCCTTGGGCGTGGCCTTCACCACCGCCTCATGGCGGCTGACGAAACTGTTGTCGGTGGTGCGGGTGACTTCGGCTGCAGCCGGGACCGTGCCCGCCAGCGCCGCGAGACTGAACATGGCCGCCCTCGCCCTGATCCCGAATGCCATTGCCCTACTCTCCCTTGCCGTCTTCCAGCGCGTGCTGGGGCAAAATCTCGCAGCGAGCAAGAGCGGAAAGGAAGCGGCCTAGCTGCGCAGGATCGCGTCGATCTGCCCCGCGACCGTGTCGATCGCCGCCATCCCGTCGACGCGCGAGACGATCCCGCGCGCCTCGTAGCCGGGCAGGATCGGCGCGGTCTTGGCGCGGTATTCCTGCATGCGCATCCGCACCGTTTCCTCGTTGTCGTCCGGACGGCGCTTGAATTCGGTGCTGCCGCAGTTGTCGCACACGCCGGCGACGGCGGGCGGGTTTGCGGTGTCGTGGTAGAGCGCGCCGCAATTGGCGCAGGAGAAGCGACCGGTAATGCGCTCGACCAGAGCATCCTCGTTCACCTCAAGCTCGATGACATGGTCGAGCGCGCGCCCGTTGCGGGCAAGGATCGCATCGAGGGCATCGGCCTGGGCGGCGGTGCGGGGATAGCCGTCGAAGATCGCGCCGGTCCCCGGCGCCATGGCGGCAAGCTCGGCGTCGATGAGGTCGGAGACGATCTCGTCAGAGACGAGTTCGCCGCGCTCCATCACTTCCTTGGCGCGCAGGCCCACCGGGGTTCCGGCCTTGACCGCTGCGCGCAGCATGTCGCCGGTCGAGAGCTGGCGCATGCCGTGACGCTCGACCAGACCCGCGCTCTGCGTTCCCTTGCCGGCGCCGGGAGGGCCAAGAAGAATGATGTTCACGAACCGTCCCCCATTTCGCCTCGGATCGCTGTCCGGGGCTCGCTTTCAGAAAAGTGGGTTCAACCAAGCAGGCGTGCGCGTCAAGCCGACTTTCGTCCGGCTTAGCGCATCCGCCCCTTGAGTTTCGCTTTCTTGATGAGATCGCCGTACTGCAGCGCGAGGAGGTGCGACTGGATCTGGCTGATCGTGTCGACCGTGACGTTCACGACGATCAGGAGGCTGGTGCCGCCGAGGAACAGCGGAATGCCGGTCTGGGCGATCATGTACTCGGGCAACACGCAGACGATGGCGAGGTAGGCCGCGCCGATCACGGTGATGCGGGTGAGGACGTATTCGAGATAGTCCGCGGTGCGCTTGCCTGGACGGATGCCGGGGATCGAGCCGCCGTTCTTCTTCAGGTTGTCTGCGGTCTCCTCGGGATTGAAGACCACCGCCGTGTAGAAGAAGCAGAAGAACACGATGCCGATCGCGTACAGCGTCATGTAGAGCGGCTGCCCGTGGGCGAGGTACTGGTTAAGCGCCTGAAGCACGGCGTAGAACTGGCTGTCGGTGTTGACCGAATTGCCCGCAAACTGGGTGATGGTCAGCGGCAGCAGCAGCAGCGAGCTGGCGAAGATCGGCGGAATCACGCCGGCGGTGTTGATCTTGAGCGGCAAGTAGGACCGCTCGGCCTGCATCATGCCGCGCTGCGTCGCGCGCTTGGGATACTGGATCGTCAGGCGGCGCTGCGCGCGCTCCATGAAGGAGATCAGCAGGATGAGGCCGACCACCATGACGAGAAAGCCGATGATCACGAACGACGAGATCGCGCCGGTCCGGCCGCCTTCGAAGAGGTTGCTGGCAAAACTCGGGAACTGCGCCACGATGCCCGCCATGATGATCAGCGAGATGCCATTGCCGATGCCCCGGCTCGTGATCTGCTCGCCGAGCCACAGCAGGAACATGGTGCCGCCGACGAGGTTGATGACTGCCACAACGCGGAACATGATGCCTGGATCGACAACCGCCTGAAGCCCCTGTTGCGAGGCGAAGCTCTCAAGCCCGACGGCGAGGAAGTAGCCCTGGATCGCGCACAGCAACACCGCGCCATAGCGGGTGTATTGGTTGAGCTTCTGCCGCCCGCTCGCGCCTTCCTTCTTCATCGCCGCGAGCGCCGGGTGCAGCGCCGAGGCCATCTGCACCACGATCGAGGCGGTGATGTACGGCATGACGCCCAATGCGATGAGGCTCATGCGCTCGAGGCTGCCGCCCGAGAAGGCGTTGAACAGGTCGAGGATCCCGCCCCGCGTCTGGCTGTAGAGCTCGCTCAGAATCAGCGGATTCACGCCCGGGAGTGGAACGAAGCTCAAGAAGCGGAAGACAATCAGCGCGCCGATCGTGAACCAGATGCGCTGCTTGAGCTCGGTAGCCTTGGCAAAATTGCCGAGGTTCAGGTTGCTCGCGATGTTGTCGGCGCGTGATGCCATGTCGTTCCGTCGATCCTAGCTCTTGACCCAGGAGCAGCGACGTTGCGCAGCCACCTTCGAGCCATGCTTCACGCGCCCTGCCCTACAGGACCGCCCCATGCCGAGGGTCGGGCGGCGCGCGAGAGCGTAAATAGGGAGCGCGGGGGCTCTTGTCGAACCCCCGCGCACAACCTTTCGTCGATTACTTCGCCTTGGCGGCCTTGTTGGCGTCGCGGCGGGCGAGCTTCTTCTCGTGCTCGGGAGTCGGCGCAGGCGCCACTTCGACGCTGCCGCCGGCCTTTTCGACCGCAGCGATCGCGCCCTTGGTCGCACCCGTCACGGCGAAACTCGCCTTGGCGGTGAATTCACCCTTACCGAGCAGACGCACGCCGTCCTTGCCACCGCGCACGAGGCCCGCTGCACGCAGCGCGTCCTCGGTGATCGTGGCCTTGGCATCGAGCTTGCCGGCATCGATGAACTTCTGGATCATGCCGATGTTCACTTCGGCATAGTCCTTGGCGAAAGGATTGTTGAAGCCGCGCTTCGGCAGGCGCATGTGGAGCGGCATCTGGCCGCCTTCGAAGCCCTTGATGGCGACGCCCGAACGGGCCTTCTGGCCCTTCTGGCCGCGCGCCGAGGTCTTGCCCTTGCCCGAGCCGATACCACGGCCGACCCGGACGCGGCCCTTGCGGGCACCGGCATTGTCGCGGATGTCATTCAATTTCATAGTCGTGCACTCGCTTTCGCTTTTGTCGCGCTTGATAAGAAAGGAAGGCCCCGACTGAGCGGGGCCTGCCTAGATGCTTAGTCGATCACCTGCACCAGATGCGGGATCTTGGCGATCGCGCCGCGCACCTCGGGGGTGTCCTGGCGCTCGACGACCTTGTGCATCTTGTTCAGCCCGAGACCGATGAGGATCTGGCGCTGGCTGGCGGGACGACGGATGGGCGAGCCCACCTGCTTGATCTTGATGGTAGCCATCGCATGTTACTCCACAATCGCGGCAGCTTCGGCTTCCGCCTCGGCTGCGCTGGCACCGCCGCGACCCAGGAGGTCGGCAACCTTCTTGCCGCGACGCTGGGCTACAGACTTCGGCGAAGTCTGGTCAGCGAGCGCGTCGAAGGTAGCGCGGATCATGTTGTAGGGGTTCGAGGTGCCGACCGACTTGGTCACCACGTCGGCAACGCCGAGGCTCTCGAACACGGCACGCATCGGACCGCCGGCGATGATGCCGGTACCCGGAGGCGCGGTGCGGACGGTGACCTTACCCGCGCCGAAACGGCCGTTGCCGTCATGGTGCAGGGTGCGGCCTTCCTTCAAGGGAACGCGGATCATCTTCTTGCGCGCCGAAGCGGTCGCCTTGGTGATCGCCTCGGGCACTTCGCGGGCCTTGCCGTGGCCGAAACCGACCCGGCCCTGACCATCGCCAACCACGACCAGCGCCGCAAAGCCGAAGCGCTTGCCGCCCTTCACGGTCTTCGAGACGCGGTTGATGTGCACCAGCTTTTCGATGATGCCGTCATCTTCCTCTTCGCGCTTGCCGCGACGGTCGTCGCGGTTGCCGCGACCCCGACCACGGCCCCCACGGTCTTCGGCGCCGCCTTCGCGGTTGCCGCCACGGCCCCGGCCACGACGGCCCTGCGCTTCACCGGCGTCGCCGCCGATGTCGCCGGCCACGTCCGGGGTTTCGATGGTGTTCTCGTCAGCCATAATCAGAACTCCAGCCCGCCTTCGCGGGCGGCATCGGCCAGCGCCTTGACGCGGCCATGGAACAGGAACCCGCCGCGATCGAACACGACGTTGGTCACGCCCGCCTTCTTGGCGGCCTCTGCGATCGCCTTGCCGACTTCGGCAGCGGCATCGACATTCGCGCCGCTCGCCTTGGCGCCG
>JBJTSG010000213.1:0-2653 GCA_046076505.1 Erythrobacter sp.
CCGAAAGGCATGTCGACCACGACGACCGAGTGGTAGCTCCCGCGCACCACTGCCGCGCCGTGGTTCGCCATCATTTCGAGCGAGACGGGCACGGTCGAGGGCAGGCCGTAGATCACCTGGCCGAGCGAGTCCCCGACCAGCAGGATGTCGCAATGCGCATCCAGAAGCTGCGCCTGGCGGGCTGTGTAGGCGGTGAGCATCACCAGCGGTTCGCCCGTCACCCCGTCGGTCTTGCGCGCCCGGATCGCGGGGACCGTGAGGCGCCGCATCGGGGCCGGGGTGGGGTTGGCTCTGCTCGTGCTCGTGTCGAGCTGGAAGGTCGTGGACATGGGGCGGGGGTCTAGCGCCTGCGGCGTGCGGGGGAAAGAGCGCGCATTGCGGCTTGTCTTGGCGGCATATGACGCTAGCGTTGCGCCCACACGGTCGGACGGGGGAAGTGCGTTCGATCCATGGGAGATCAAATTCGGATGTTTCTCGACCGGATCAAGCCGCTCGACGCGATCCTCGCGACAGCGGAAAAGAAATCGCTCAACCGGACGCTTGGTGCTTTCCAGCTGATGCTGTTTGGCATCGGTTGCGTGATCGGCACCGGTATCTTCGTGCTGACCTCGGCAGGAGCGCAGAAGGCGGGCCCCGGCTTGATGCTCGCCTTCGTGATCGCCGGGGCGATCTGTATCGTCGCAGCCCTGTGTTACGCCGAGATCGCATCGATGATCCCGGTTTCGGGGTCTGCCTACACCTACACCTATGCCTCGATGGGCGAATTGCTCGCCTGGACGGTCGGTTGGGCGCTCGTTCTCGAATATGCCGTGGCGGCGAGCGCAGTGTGTGTCGGGTGGTCGGGTTATTTCACCGGCACGATCCTGCGAGAGACCTTCGGAGTGGACCTGCCGATCTGGCTG
This sequence comes from Erythrobacter sp., assembly GCA_046076505.1. Classification (GTDB taxonomy): domain Bacteria; phylum Pseudomonadota; class Alphaproteobacteria; order Sphingomonadales; family Sphingomonadaceae; genus Erythrobacter. The sequence continues at coordinate 903 of JBJTSG010000213.1, forward strand.
TCTTCGGCGCCTCTTGTGCTGGGCGGCAAGCCCGGCGGCTTCATCAACCTGCCCGCCGTGCTGATCGCCGGCCTCGTGACTTGGCTGCTGATGATCGGGACGACCGAGAGCGCTCGCGTCAACGCGGTGCTGGTTGCGGTGAAGGTCACGGCGCTGACGGCGTTTATTGCGCTGACGCTGCCGAGCGACCAGTTCGACGCGGCACGGTTCAACCCCTTCCTCCCCGCCGGGGTGTTCGGCGGCTTCGGCACGGGGGTGGGCGCAGTGGGCGCGGCGGCGACGATCTTCTTCGCATACGTCGGTTTCGACGCTGTCTCCACCGCGGCCGAGGAAACCAAGAACCCGCAGCGCAACGTGCCCATCGGGCTGATCGGCTCGCTCCTGTTCTGCACCGTCTTCTACATCCTCGTCGCTGCCGGCGCGATCGGCACGATTGGTGGTCAACCGATCATGGGGCCGAACGGCGTTCCTTTCCCCGCGGGGTCCGAGGAACTCGCGCGGCAATGCGCGCTGCCCGAGTATCGTGACGCTCTGGTGTGCTCGAACGAGGCTCTGGCCCATGTCCTGCGGCAGATCGGATGGTCGGGCGTCGGGAATATGCTCGGCTACGCCGCCGGGTTTGCCTTGCCCTCTGTCATTCTCATCCTGATGTTCGGGCAGACGCGCATCTTCTTTGTCATGGCGCGTGACGGGCTGCTGCCCGAGAAACTGTCGGCCGTGCATCCCAAGTGGAAGACACCCTACATCATGACGGCGATTACGGGTGCGGTCGTGGCCTTTGGCGCGGCGTTCTTCCCGGTCGGGCGTCTCGCCGACTGGGCCAATGCCGGCACGCTCTACGCGTTCATGATGGTCGCGATCTGCGTCATGATCCTGCGCCGGACCGCGCCCGATAAGGAGCGATCGTTCCGTACGCCGATGCTTTGGCTGATCGGCCCGGCGACGATCCTGGGCACGATCTTCCTGTTCTTCAACCTCGACCTGGCGTCGATCCTCGTGTTCACGGGCTGGGCCATCATCGGGCTGGTGGTCTATTTCGGCTACAGTCGCGGTGCGAGCCTCCTCGGCCGCGGGATTGTCGAGGTGGTCGACGATGTGGCGGGCGAGGAGACGATGGTGCCGATCCGGCCTAGCGACAGCTGAGCGGCAATTTCGCCACGAAGTCATAAGGGCCGCTCCGCGAGGGGCGGCCCTTTTGCTGTGGGCGGGTCATTTGCAAAGCTGGCAGCATTGGAACATAATGCGAACAAATGAGTCGTTCGCCCATGTCCAAAGCGCCCTTCAAGCCGCCCAGGCCCTCGCCAGCCGGTGTCCTGTCACGCCCGCTATCCGAGCCGCGCTGGCGCCCGGGCCTGCCCACGCAGCCCTTCCATTCCGAGATCTTCGCGCCCGGCACCGAGGCGAGCGGGGCGGGGCTGGCGCTCGCGCTTGCCCGCGACGCGCTCGCCGCAGGCGGCGAGGGCAGGGCTGGGGACACCCGCCAGATCCTGTGGGTGCAGGATGTCAGGGCGATCCGGCTCGGCGGGCGGCCTTGCCTTGCCGGGCTCCCGCCCGCCTGGCGCCACCGGGTGATCCATGTCGCGGCCCAGACCCCGGAGGACGCGCTCTTCGCGCTCGAGGAGGGGGTGCGCTGCCGCGACCTCGCCTGCGTGATCGGCGAGATCGCGGGTAATCCCAAGGCGCTGTCCTTCACCGCCTCGCGCCGGCTCAGCCTCGCGGCCGAGCGGCACGGGGTCAGGCTGTGGCTGGTG
>JBJTSG010000214.1:0-13847 GCA_046076505.1 Erythrobacter sp.
GTCGAAGCCACCCTCAAATCCGCCGCAGCCTTCCTCTACGCCGCCGCCGCCATGCTCATGATCCGCCGATTGGCACGCTCTGAATGACTTTCGAAACCGACTCTGAGGCATGCGCGCAGCGGGGGTGCCGGGGCGCGGGGAATAGGGGAAGATGTGGGCATGGACGATATCGAGCTCTTCGATGATCGCAAGGTTTGCCTGATGGTGCGCCTCTTCCTCGGTCGGAAAGCCCGCGATGAGGTCGGCGCCCACGGCGATCTCCGGGCGCAGCGCCTTCAATCGCGCCACCAGCGCCACCGCATCGGCCCGGAGGTGCCGCCGCTTCATGCGCTTCAGCATCAGGTCCGCGCCGTGCTGGAGCGAGAGATGGAGGTGCGGCATCACCCGCGGCTCCCGGGCGATCAGGTCGAACAACAGAGGGTCGATCTCCACGCCGTCGACTGAGGAGAGGCGTAGACGTGTTAGTTCGCTTAGTTCGTGCAGGATGGCATGAACGAGCGAGCCCAAGCGCGGCGTGCCGGCAAGATCATGTCCCCAGCTCGTCAGATCGACACCCGTAAGCACAACTTCCTTAGCGCCGGCAGCAAGATGCGACTCGATCTGCTGTAGGACTTCCGCGATCGTCAACGAACGGCTTGCGCCCCTCCCTTGCGGGATCACGCAGAAGGTGCAGGCGTGGTCGCAGCCGTTCTGCACTGCGACGAAGGCGCGGGTGCGGGACGGTGCGACCGGAGCAGCATCGCCCGGCACATTCCACGCCCGCGGATCAAGCTTTGCGGCGTTGGCGACCAGCGCGTCAACCTCGTCCATCGTGCCGATCGCCGCCCGGTCGATCTCCGCCGCGCAGCCCGTCACCACCAGCCGGGCCGACGGATTATCGCGGCGCGCACGGCGGATCGCCTGGCGGGTCTGGCGCAGCGCCTCGGCGGTGACCGCGCAGGAGTTGACGACGACGAGGTCCTCCTCGCCCGCCAGCATCGCGCGCATCCGCTCGGCCTCGGCAATGTTCATGCGGCACCCGAGGCTGATGATCGTGGGCGCGTTCAAGCCCCCGCTCCGGCGAATTCGTCCCAGTCGAAGGTCCCGCGGAAGCTCTCGGTGGCCGGGCCGCGCATCAGGATCGTGCCGCCGGGCGCCCAAGCGATTTCGAGGTCGCCGCCGGGCAGCGTCACCCGCACCGGGCTCTGGACGAGCCCGCGCCGTATCGCCGCGACCGCGGTGGCACAGGCCCCGGTGCCGCAGGCACGGGTCAGACCTGCGCCGCGCTCCCAGACCTGAAGCCCGAGGTGGTCCGGACCGGCGATGCTCGCGACGTTGACGTTGACCCGCTCGGGGAACAGCGGGTCGTGCTCGATCACCGGCCCGAGCCGGTCCAGTTCGACCGCGTCGGCATCCTCCACGAAGAACACCGCGTGCGGGTTGCCGACGTTGACCGCCGTCGGCCCTTCGAGGTCCTCCCAACCGACCGGCATGGCTTGCGTGTCCATCGGGTAGGCGAGGGGGATCGCATCCCAGTCGAAGCGCGGGGCACCCATGTCGACCCGTGCGCCGCCCTCCGTCGGCTCGAGCACAAGCGTGCCGCCGTCCGTCTCGACCCTCGCGGCCGACCCGTGGAGCAGGGCCACCGCGCGCGAGCCGTTGCCGCAGGCGCCGACCTCGCCGCCGTCGGCGTTGAAGAAGCGCACGCGGAAGTCGTGGGTGTCGCTCGGCTCGAGCAGGATCAGCTGATCGCAGCCGATCCCGGTGCGGCGGTCCGCCAGCGCCCGGGCCATCGCCTCCGTCATCGGCCCCGGCAGAGCCGCCGCGCGCGCGTCGAGCACAACGAAGTCGTTGCCGAGCCCGTGCATCTTGATGAAGGGAACTGCGCTCACGCGCCGCATCTATGCACGCGGGCGCGCTACGTCCAGTCCCGCCCTCTGGCGGAGCAGCGGCTCAGGGGTGGATGCCGCCCTGCCGCCGCACGGTGTCGCCGGGGATCGCGACCGGCGCAGGGGCAGGCCCGGTGGCGGCGCAGGCGAGCTTGCCAGCCAGTTGCAGCCGGGTGCGCACCGCCTCGGCGTCCTCGGGCTGGCCATAGAGGTAGCCTTGCGCCTTCAAACGGCCCATGCTCTTGAGCGCCTTGAGGATGTCCTCGTCCTCGACGCCTTCCGCCGTCAGCGGCAGATCGAGCCCGCGCCCGAGGGTGATGATCGCATCGACCAGACGGGTGCGGCTTGCCGGCTCGCGCAGTTCAGAGACGAAGCTGCGGTCGATCTTGATGCGGTCGAAGGGCAGGTTGCGCAGCTGTTCGAGGCTCGAATAGCCCGTGCCGAAATCGTCGAGCGCGATCTGCACGCCCTGGTTGCGCAGGGAGGTGATCATCGAGCGGACAAGGCCGATGTTCTCGTGGAGGCAGCTCTCGGTGATCTCGATCTCGAGGCGGCGCGCCGGGAAGTTGGCGGCGACCAGCATCTTGAGCAGACGCTGGGCGAACCACGGGTCGCGCAGCTGCACCGGCGAGATGTTGATCGAGAGCGTCAGGCTGTCGTGCCATTCGCGCGCGTCGGCGAAGGCGCGTTCCATCAGGCGCTCGGAAAGCTCGCTGATGAGGCCGATCTCCTCGGCGACGGGAACGAAGATGTCGGGCCCGACGAGGCCGAACTGCGGCGATTGCCAGCGCGCGAGCATCTCGAAGCCGACTAGCGCGCCGGTCTCGACGTCGATCTGCTGTTCGTAGAAGGGCAGGAACTCGCCGCGCGCCAACCCGCGGCGGATGCCGGTCTCGAGCTGGTGGCGGAACTTGAGCTCGCTCTCCATGCTCGGCTCGAACCAGAAGTAGCGGTTCCGGCCCTGCTTCTTGGCGTGATAGAGCGCCATGTCCGCGCGGTGCATGAGGGTCGAGGCGTCCACCACCGGGCCGATCGTGCCGTCGGGCTCGTGGTCGGCGGCGATGCCGATCGACAGGGTGACGTCGATCGTCACCTCGGGCATCTGCAGCGGATCGGCGAAGGTCTCGAACAGGCGGATCGCAAGGTCGTCGACCCGCTCGGGGTGGCCGACGGGGAAGGGCACGACGAAGGCGAACTCGTCGCCGCCGAGGCGCGCCAGGCGGGCTTCGCGCGGGAGCAGGCCGCGGATTCGCTCGCACAGCATGACGAGCACCGCGTCGCCCACGACATGGCCGTGCAGGTCGTTGATCTGCTTGAAGTTGTCGAGGTCGATCATGCAATAGGCGACCGCCTCGCCGCGCTTCGCCGCATGGGTGCGGACGACCTCGGTCTCCTCGAACATCGCGCGGCGGTTGAGGCAGTGGGTGAGCGGATCGGTGGAGGCCAGTTCGCGCGCCAGGGCCTCGGCGCGGCGGCGCTCGTCGATCTCCCGGGTCAGTTCGCGATACCGCCGCCAGCCGAAGATGATCAGCGCGACGTTGAGCAGCAGCGCGTTGGCCAGCACCGTGTCGGGATGGGCGCCGTGGCCAAGCATCGCCTCGATGGTCTGCGGGACCACCGAGCCGCCGGTGCCGATGAGGAGGATGATCGCAGCCGCGGCGATGCCCAGCGCGACGAAATCGCGCTCGGCATTGTGCAGCGGATTATCTGGCTCTCTCTCGGTCAAAGCGTCGTGCCCCGTTCGGCTCCTCAGGGCCGTTCTGTGCCACGACGCGCTAAACATCGGGTTAATCGGGGGGCTTGGCGAGCGGGCGGGAAGCGCGCTATCGGCCCTGTGTCACAACTCGGGACACGCGCTGCCATGGCCTACTGGCTGATGAAATCCGAACCCTTCAAGTACAGCTGGGATGACCTCGTCGCGGAAGGCGAGGGCACCTGGGACGGCGTGCGCAACTATCTGGCGCGCAACAATCTTCTGGCGATGCAGGTGGGCGACGAGGCGTTCTTCTACCACAGCCGCGAGGGGCTGGAGATCGTCGGCGTCTGCGAGATCAGCGTGACCGGGATCGGGGATCCGACGGACGAGACAGGCAAGTGGGCGGCGGTCAAGGTGAAGCCCCGCAAGAAATTTGCACGGCCCGTGTCACTAGCCGCGATCAAGGCCGAGCCGCGCCTCAAGGACATGCAGCTCGTTCGGCTGTCGCGCCTGTCGGTGTGCGGCGTCACGCCCGAAGAGTGGCAGGTGATCCGCGAAATGGCCGGCGAGTGACGCGCTCTTCCACCTGAAACAGCGCCGAAGGCTGCGTCCCGGGACGGTGTGAGACGGGTATGGCGGGGGTCTGGGGCCGGCTTGGCAGGGGCTCGGACCGGCTTCGCGCAGGATCACCTCGCCGTGCGACTTGCCCGGCTCGTCCGAAGCTGCGGAACGCGTCACATGCCTCCCCGTTGAACCTGTGAAAAGCCAATAATTACATTGGCTTATCATAGGAGGTTCACATGGGTGAATTCACCGACAAGGTCAAGGGCGCCGCGAAGCAGGCCGCTGGCAAGGTCAAGCAGCAGTCGGCCAATCCGGAAACGCGGGCCGACGGCCGCAAGCTGGAAGCCGAAGGCAAGCTCGACAAGGCCAAGGGCTCGGTCAAGGGCGCGTTCGGCGACCGCATCTGACGATCCGTCAGGCCGTGCGCGAGAGCGTACCTGGAGGGCCGCCCCGGCAACATGCGCGGGGCGGCCCTTCTCGCGTCAGGCGACGGTGGCCTTCGCCCGGGCCCTGAGGCCCGAAATCGTCGCACCGCTCGCAGCGATGTGCTCAAGGTCGGTAAGGGCGTGGATCAGGCGGAGGCCGCTGCGGCGCTTCGCCTCCGCGAGCGCGGCGATGAACTGCTCGGTCGTTTCGGCGCGAGCGGCCCATGCGCCGTAGGCTTGCCCAAGCTTCGCGAAGTCGGGGTTGGCGAGCTGTGTCGCCGAGACGCGGCCAGGATATTCGCGCTCCTGGTGCATGCGGATCGTGCCGTAGGCGCCGTTGTCGACCACCACCACGATCAGGTCGGCGCTGTGCTGCGCTGCGGTGGCGAGTTCCTGGCCGTTCATCAGGAAATCCCCGTCGCCTGCGACCGCGACCACCGTCCGCTCGGGAAAGCGCAGCGCGGCGGCGATCCCGGCCGGCACGCCGTAACCCATCGCCCCGCAGGTCGGCGCGAGCTGGCCGGGATAGGCATCGTAGCGCCAGTAGCGGTGCCACCAGCCGGCGAAGTTCCCCGCCCCGTTGGCGATGATCGTGTCGGCGGGGAGCGCGGCGCGCATCGCCGCGACGCAGGCGGCCAGATCCATCCTGAGGTCGGAAGGCTGCGGCGTTGCCCATGCCTCCCAGTCGCGGTGTGCTTCGGCCCCCGCGCCGAAGGGGATCACCCCCTCGTCCTCCCACAGCGCAGCACATTCGGCGAATTCGTCGATCGAGCAGCACAGCGCGAGATCGGTGCGGTAGACGCGGCCGAGCTCATCGGGGTCCGGGTGGACGTGGACGAGCAGCTGGCCGGGGTGCTCGAGGGTGGGGAGGGTGTAGCCCTCGGTCGTCGCCTCGCCCAGCCGCGCGCCGACGGCGATGACGAGGTCCGCCTGCCGCACCCGCTCCACCAGCTTGGGGTTGGGGCCGTAGCCGAGGCTCCCGGCATAGACCGGCGAGGAGGGTGCAATGGCGTCCTGGCGGCGGAAGGCGGTTGCCACCGGGAGTCCGATCCTTTCCGCAAAGGCTTGAAAATGCTCGCGGGCCTTGGCGTTCCAACCGGCGCCGCCGACGATTGCGACGGGGCTCGCCGCGTCGGCGATCATGTCGAACAGCGCGTTCATCGCGTCCGGGCACACCGCCTGCGCGGGACGCAGCGCCATGGGGCGCGGCTTGAGCGCGGCGGGAACCTGCTCGACCAGCATGTCCTCGGGCAGGGCGAGCACCACCGGGCCGGGCCGCCCGCTGATTGCCACCGCGAAGGCGCGCGCGACGTATTCGGGGATGCGCGCCGGATCGTCGATCCGCGCGGCCCACTTGGCAATGGGGCCGAAGAAGGCGGGAAAATCGACCTCCTGAAAGCCCTCGCGCCCCTGCATCCCGCGATCCACGTCGCCGACGAACAGGATCATCGGCTGCGAATCCTGATGCGCCACGTGGACGCCGATCGAGGCGTTGGTCGCGCCCGGTCCGCGCGTCACGAAGGCAATGCCCGGGCGGCCCGTCAGCGCCCCGTCGGCGCAGGCCATGAAGGAGACGCCCCCTTCCTGCCGGCAGGTGACGACGTCGATCTCGGGCCGGTCGGGCAGCGCGTCGAGCACGGCGAGGAAGCTTTCGCCCGGCACGGTGAAGATGCGGGTCGCCCCCTGCTCGGCGAGGCAATCGACCAGCAGCGCGGCGGCGGCCCGGGTTTCTTCTGGGCGTGTGGCATCAGGCATTTGGATCTCTCTCCCGTCGTCTCGGCCGCGGGGTCTAGCCGGGTCGCCCGGCAGGCGCAAACGCCCGCATCCTGCCGAAGGAATCACACGGCTTGTCCCGGCTTGCGACAAATCCGATCCAGCGCGTTTGAAGAGGTTAAAAAAGTCTTAATGCTGCGCCCACTGCCACAGGAGAAACGAGTCGCATGCGCCGCAGCCTGGTCCTCACCGACGAGAGTGCCCGTCACTGGTTCCGCCAGTCTCTGCCTCCCCACGTGAAGCAGGAGCTGATCCCGATTCCGGCCGAGAGCCTGTGGCGGCTGACCATGGAGGATGTGCGCGGCGTCGCCAGCACCTATGTGGCGCTGACGCTCGCGGTGTTCGCCTTCATCGTCTAGGCGGCGGGCGCGCCGGCGGGCGGGCGCCGATCCTCGATCCGGTGCAGCTTGCGCGCGGTGGTCGCCGAGACGACGCACAGCGCGAGGCTGATCAGCAGCTGTTCCTCGAGCGGAATGCCGAAGAAGCCCAGCACCCCGGCAAGGCCCGCGCCCACCGCCATGAACACGCAGGAGATGAGGTTGTTGGCCGCGACCGAGCGCGAGGCCTCCGACTTGTCCACGCGCGTCGTCAGGAAGGCGTAGAGCGGCACCACGAACATGCCCCCAGCCACTGCGATCAGCAGCAGGTTGGCGATCAGCACCAGCGCCAGCGGCTGGGCGAGGAATTCGGAAACGCCGAACAGCCCGCCGTTCGCCGGGGTGAGGTGCCACGCCCGGCATTCGAGGTAGAAGGTGACCAACAGCACCGCCATCACCAGCACCGAGACGGCCGAATGGCGCGCGGAGATCTCGCCCTTGAGGAGCGCGTTGATCGTCAGCGACCCGATCGCGATGCCCGCCGAGAACGCGACGAGCAGCACCATCGCCACCTGCTTGTCGGCGAGCAGCACGTTCTTGGCGAGCGGGAAGAACTGCGTGCCGAGGATCGCGGCGATCGCCCAGAAATAGCTGATCGCGAGTACGGAATAGCGCAGCTCGGGATTGCCCATGGAAAAGGCCATCAGGTCCTTCGACGCGCGGATCGGGTTCCAGTCGATCGCGACGTCGGTGCTCTGCGCCGGGGCGGGCGGGACATGTCGGCACACCGCATAGCCGATGATGGCGAAGGCGATGATCGCGATCGTGCTCTCGGTCACGGAGAACACCGCCGAGAGGATCATGCCGGCAAGGATCGCCACATAGGTGCCCGCCTCGACGAGCCCAGTGCCGGCGAGCACTTCGTGGTCCTCGAGATGCTGGGGGAGGATCGCGTACTTGATCGGGCCGAAGAAGGTCGAATGCACGCCCATCGCAAAAAGGGCGGCGAACATCAGCGGGATCGCGACGCTTTCGACCGCGATGCCGCGCGAGGCCATGGTGAGGCCGACCGCGCCGACCGACATGATGATGATCTCGGCGAACTTGATCCAGCGGATGATCCTGGTCTTGTCGCGCATGTCGGCAAGCTGGCCCGAGGTCGCGGAGAACAGCACGAAGGGGAGCACGAACAGCGCGGTCGCGACGCCGCTCACCAGCGTCTCCATCTCCGGCGAATCGTAGAGCTGATAGACGATGAACAGCACCATCGCGTTCTTGTAGAGATTATCGTTGAGCGCGTTCAGGAGCTGGGTGAGGAACAGCGGCAGGAACCGCCGCTTGCGCATCAGCTGGGTCGATGTGGTCATGCGTGGCGGCGCCAGTGTCCCGGTTGCATCATCGCGACATAGCGGCGAGTGCGCGTTTCACAAGAGCGCGCGCTGTGGGGGCTTCGCGCATCGGGGGTTTTGCCCAGGGCCTGCCCGCGCTAGACGGGGCCGCGCCATGCAGAGCCTGCCCAATATCCTCACCGCCTCGCGCATCTTCGCGGTGCCGCTGCTGGCATTCTTCCTGTGGTGGCCGGAATGGCGGCTCGGCTACCTCATCGGCTTCGCGCTTTACTGCGTGATCGCCATCACCGATTTCTTCGACGGCTACCTCGCCCGCGCGCAGGGGACCGTCTCGAAGCTCGGGATATTTCTGGATCCGATCGCCGACAAGATCATGGTCGCCGCCGTCATCCTCGTGCTGACCGCGCAGGGCTACCTGCGCGGGCCCTACGCGGGCGACGTCCACGTCATCGCCGGGCTGATCATCCTCGTCCGCGAGATCGCGGTCTCGGGCCTGCGCGAGTTCCTCGGCGGCATCCAGGTGTCGGTGCCCGTCTCGCGGCTCGCCAAGTGGAAGACGACCTTCCAGCTCGTCGCGCTGGGCGCGCTGATCCTCGGCGGGGCGGTGCACGGGCCGCCGTGCCAGTCGGTCGGCGAGGGCTGCGGGACGATCGCGCAGAGCTGGGTGCACCTCGTCGGGCTCGTCTCGCTGTGGACCGCCGCGGTGCTCACCTGCGTCACCGGCTGGGACTATCTGCGGGTCGGGCTCAAGCACATGGAATGAGCAAAAACCTCACTTTTTTGTTAGGTTCTGGAGACCGGCAATCCGGTGTTACAGCATCTCGCATGGGATGGGATTCGCAGCCCGAACCGGGCACTTACATCGGACAATTGGCGGATCATGCACGGCGGCTTCAGGCCGAGGCGCGCGCCGCCTTCGAGCGGGGCGACTACACCCGCGCTTCCAGCCTGCTGGGCGATGCCGAGCTGCTTGCCGAGGACGTGCACGACATGGTCGCGGCGATGGAACGGCGCGAGATCGGCGACCTGGCGACGCTCCTCGCCTATGACCTCAGGGTCGAGCCGGCCCCGGCACCGCCGCGCAAGCCCCGCCGTCTGCCGCTCTCGCCGCGCGCGCTGAAGCTGTCGATCGCGGCGAGCCTCACCATCAGCCTCGCCCTCACCGAGTTCTGAGCAGGGCGGGAGCGCTATTCGAATTCGGGCGCCGGGCCCTCGGCCTGTGGCAACTCCTCGGCGAGGACGTGCTGGGCGCGGTTTTCGGCCGGGTAGGTGACCTTGAGCACCAGCAGGAGCGCGAGTCCGGCGATCGCGGCAAGGCCGATGTAGAGCGTCTGCGGATGGCCTGCCCCGGCCGTGCTCGCCGCGAGCGCCGCCCCGGTCGGTCGCCCGAAGTTGCTGATCGCCATGTAGATTGTGAACTGGGTCGCGGCGACCGAGGGATTGCAGATCCGCATTGCCAGCGTCAGCGCGGCGATGAAGAAGGTGACCCGCGCCACCTCCATCACGATGTACATCCCGATCACCACCCTCGGCTCGTGCCACAGCGGGTATGCGAGCGCGAAGGCGGTGGTGGTTGCCGCGACGATCCCGAGCGCGAGTGTCACGGCACGCTGCGCGCCGATCCGTTCGACCGCCCAGCCGCCCACCAGCATCCCTGCAAGCCCGCTCGCCAGCAGCACGCTCGAGGTGAAGCCGGTGTAATCCGCCGGGCTCCAGCCGAGCCAGTCGTGGAACAGCACCGGGAGGAAGGCCTCGTGCGCGCCGTCAGGGATCGCCCGCACGAACAGCACCGGCACGAGCAGCAGGCTGACCGGCGCCTCCACCGCCCGGGTCGCGCCGACGAGCAGCGGCCACCAGGCCTCGATCTGGATCGCGGCGTTGGCCGGATGGCTCGCACCCCTGCTCCACGGCAGGCGGCGCTCGCCCTGGCGCTCGCGGATCAGGACGGCATAGAGCATGACCAGCGCCGGCATCGCGGCCAGCACGACGAGGCTCGGGCCGATCCCGTAGCGGGTGAGCAGCCAGCCGCCCGCCGCCGTGGTCAGCGAGATGCCGACGATCTGCGCGCCGGCCATGATCCCGCCGGCGCGGGCGCGTTCGTCCTCGGGCATGATGTCGATCGCGAGGCTGTCGATGCCCGCGTCCTGGAACGTGACCGCGGTGTTGGCGCAGAAGCCCAGCGCCGCGATCGTCGCGACATCGGTGGGCAGCGGCGCGATCAGCGCACCGCCGAGCAGGCTCAGCACCACCAGGCCCTGCGCGCCGATGATCCAGATCCGCCGGCGGCCCATCGGCAGGAAAGTGTAACGATCGACCAGGAAGCCGTTCACGAACTTGAGCGTCCACGGCAGCGAGGAGGTCGCGACGACCGAGGCGATGCCGGCCGTGCCGACCCCGTGGCTCGCCATCCAGGCGGGCAGGGCGAAGAAGAACAGCCCGATCGGGAAGCCTTGGGTGAAATAGAACAGCACGAGGGTCAGCAGCCGCAAGGGCAGGCTGCCGGTGAGGATGAGCCGCGGCGCGGCAGCATCTGCCGATCGTGTCATGCTGGAGGCCCCCCCGGTCCCTGCTCACGAAGGTCTCACGGACGCCGGGCCGGGGCAAGCAGTTTCAACAAAAGATACACCCAGCACCGCGTCGTGCGCCGGGAAGGCGTCTGTGAGAGGCCCGTCGGAGCGCACCGTAGAGCGACCACCGCCCCTGGGGCTTCAGCCCGCGCGCAGTTCTTCCGCCAGCAGCTGGAAATCGGCCTCGCGCGGGGAGTTGCGGCGCCAGGCGAGGACGATCTCGCGCTTGGCGGTCGGGCTGTCGACGGGCCGCGCCACGACCTGAGTGCCGGCGAGGATGCCCGCCTCCAGCGCCATTTCCGGCAGCATGGTGAGCCCCAGGTCGTTGTCGACGAGCTGGACGAGCGTGTGCAGGCTCGTGCCGATCATTGCCGCGCTCGCCCTCAGTTCCGAACGCGAGCAGGCGGCGAGCGCGTGGTCGCGCAGGCAGTGCCCGTCTTCGAGCAGCAGCAGGCGCCCGGTGTCGATCATCTCCGGCTTGATGCTCGCCGGCGGATCGCGCGGATCGTCCTTGGGGAAGGCGACGAACAGGCGGTCCTCGGCGATGTGCGCGGTCGCCGCGTCCCCGGTGTCGAAGGGCAGGGCCAGCAACACGCAATCGACCCGCCCGTGATGGAGGGATTCGAGCGCATCGTGGCTCGTCTCCTCGCGCAGCATCAGCTTGAGATCCGGTCTGTCGCGGCGCAGGCGGGGCAGGATGCGGGGGAGGAGAAAGGGCGCGATCGTGGGGATGACGCTCATGCGCAGATCCCCCACCAGCGGCTTGCCCGAGGCCTGGACGAGATCGGCGAGCTCCTCGGCCTCGCGAAGCAGCCGGTTGGCCTTCGCCACCACAGCCTCGCCAAGTGCCGTGAAGCGCACCACCCGCCGCGAGCGTTCGACCAGCGTCACGCCGAGCAGCGATTCCAGCTCGCGGATCCCGGCCGACAGGGTCGACTGCGACACGAAGCTCACATCCGCCGCCTTGCCGAAATGCCCGTGCTCGTGAAGCGCGACGAGGTATTGCAGCTGCTTGATGGTGGGGAGGTAGGTGGACATCAGTTTCGCACTACCCCGTCATTGCAAGCAGCCGCAAGGCTGCCCGGCAATCCAGAGCCCTGCGCGCGGCGCTCTGGATTGCTTCGCTGCGCTCGCAATGACGACCTACTCCGCCGCCAGCGTCTCTGACGCGGGCGCGACGACATCGTCGATGTGGGTCATCTTGAGCTTGCCCTTCTCGCCCGCGAAGGCGAGCTTGCCCTCGACGAGGTCCAATGCGTCCTTGCCGAACACCTCGTAGCGCCAGCCTTGCAGCACGGGGAGGTCGCGCACCCCTGCCGCCAATGCCTCCATCTCGTCCGCGCGGGTGAGCAGACGCGGGGCGACGTCGATCTCGCGGGCGCGGATCTTGAGCAGGAGCTTGAGGAGGTCGGCGACCAGCGCGCCTTCCTTGCCGAGCGGCGCGCCCTGCTTGATCTTCTCGGGCATCTCGTTCTTGGGCAGGGGCTCGGCCTCGGCCAGCACCTTCATCAGGCGCTTGCCGATGTCGTTGTCTTTCCACGCGGCCGAGAGCCCGCGCACCTTGGCAAGGTCGGCCTGAGCCTTCGGCGGATGGCTGGCAATGTCGGCCAGGGTCTCGTCGCGCATGATCCGGCCGCGCGGAATGTTCTTGTGCTGCGCCTCGCTCTCGCGCCAGGCGGCCAAGGCCTTCATCCGGCCGAGCACCTGCGGGTTCCTCCCCGGCTGGCGGATGCGCTTCCACGCCTGGCCGGGATCGGTGAGGTAGTTCGCCGGATCGGCGAGCTTCTCCATCTCCGCATCGAGCCACACCCCGCGCCCGGTCTTGATGAGCTTCTTGAGGATGCGCGGGAAGATCTGGGCGAGGTGCGTGACATCGCCGATCGCGTATTCGATCTGGCGGTCGGTGAGCGGGCGGCGGCTCCAGTCGGTGAAGCGCGCGCCCTTGTCGATGGTGAGGCCCACCCAGGTCTCGACCAGGTTGGCATAGCCGATCTGTTCGGACTGGCTGATCGCCATCATCGCGATCTGGGTGTCGAAGATCGGGTGCGGGGTCCTGCCGGTGAGGTTTACGATGATCTCGACGTCCTGACCGCCGGCATGGAAGACTTTCAGAACGTCCTCGTTGTCGGTGAGCAGGTCGAGCAGCGGGGCGAGGTCGATGCCGTCCGCCATCGGGTCGATCGCGGCGGCTTCCTCGGAATTGGCGATCTGCACCAGGCACAGCTCGGGCCAGTAGGTGTTCTCGCGCATGAACTCGGTGTCGACCGCCACGAAGTCGGACTTGGCGAGGCGGGCGCAGAGGTCGGAGAGGGCCTCGGTGGTGGTGATCAGCGGGTGGATCTTCATGTTCTCTTGCTTCGCTAGGGGCGGAGTGCCGCCCTCGGGATGGTTCCCGGTCGGCCCCGCACGGATGCGAAGCCTCCCCTGCCGCGCGCCCTCGCCAACACGCAGCGTTCGCGCCCTAGCGTGATAGGCGGATCAAGGACAAGAGTTTAGAGGCGAGCGGAGAACATCCACATCTGGCGCATCAGCGCCGGAAGAGCCTTGCGAGGAGGCCCTTGGTGGCAGGCGGTTCGCTTGCCGCCGGACGGGGCGCGTCGTCGGCATACACCAGCTCGGGCTCGGGCTCGGGTTCGGGCAGCGGCTCCCACTCGGCCTCTTCCACCCAAGCGGGCTCATCCTCCCATTCCGCCACGGGGTCGGCGACGGCCGGCGGACGCCATGCGGGCTCCGGGGCGGGCGGCATCAGCGCACGGGCCTCGCCGAGCGACACCACGGGCGCGTCGAAGAAGGGGTAGTCCTCGTTGCTGCCGACCAGCACCGCCATGGGCTGGGGGAGGCCACGCTCGGCGATATGCCGCTTCACCGCGAGGTGGAGGAGGATCGCGCTCGCGCTCGCGGCCAGCACATAGGCATCGCCCGCTAGGTCGTCGCGGTCGCGGTCCTGTGCCGCCCCGAGCACCGCACCGTACAGGGCCGAAAGTCCCTCGACTTTGAGCGCATTGTCGATCTCGGCGAAGCATCCCGCCCATTCGGAGCCGTAGTCCGAGTAGCCGGCGAGGATGTCCTCGCGGCTGGCGGTCGAGAAGACGAGGTTGGAGAGATCGTCGTAGTAATTGGTCTCGAGATGGGGCGCCGCCGCGCCGTCCTCGTCCGGCTCGAGCCCGACATGGCACGCTGCGCTGAAATCGATACCGAGCGCGGTGATCGGGTTGCCGCTCGCCCGCTCCTCGCGGGCGATGGTCGCTGCGACCGCGTCCCAGCCTGCAAGCGCTAGCGCCTCGGGCT
>JBJTSG010000215.1:0-6270 GCA_046076505.1 Erythrobacter sp.
TGCAGCCCTTGTAGTAGAACCGCTCGTTGAACTTCACCGCCTCGCCGTCGACCCGCACGTCGATCTTGCCTGCCACCGCGAGCTTCAGGCCCGTGGCGGTCACCACGATGTCGGCGGGGAGGAACTGGCCGTCGGTCAGCCGCACGCCGCCCTTTTCGAACTTCGCGATGTGCCCGGTCACGACCGCCGCCTTGCCCGCCTTCATCGCGCGGAACAGGTCCTCGTCCGGCACGAGGCACAGACGCTGCTCCCACGGATTGTAGGGCGGGGTGAAGGTCGCCTTGTCGTAGTCAGGCCCCAGCGCCTTCTCGATCTTCTTGTAGAGCGCGTCCTTCACCTTCTGCGGCTTGTCCCGCGCGAGCTTGAAGGAGAAGTCCTGCATCTTGATGTTCTTGAAGCGCGTCAGCCGGTAGGCGAGCTGTTCGGGCAGGATCTTGCGCAGGAAGTTCGCGAAGGCGTCCTTGGCGGGCCGGGTGAACATCCAGGTCGGCGTGCGCTGGAGCATCGTCACGTGCCCCGCCTCGCGCGCCATCGAGGGGACGATCGTGACCGCCGTCGCGCCCGAGCCGATCACGACCACGTTCTTGCCCTTGTAGTCGAGGTTCTCGGGCCAGAACTGCGGATGGAGCACCTGGCCTTCGAACTCGCCGAAGTCGAACCCGGGGTCGTAGGGTTCGTCGTAGTCGTAGTAGCCCGCGCCGAGAAAGAGGAAGTTCGCCGTCAGGTGCGTGCGGGTGCCGTCCGCCTTCTCGACCTCGACATGCCAGCGCGCGTCATCGTGGTGGAAGTCGGCCGAGACGACCTTGTGGCCGAAACGGATGTGCGGGCGGATGCCGCGTTCGTCGACGATCCGGTCGAGATATTCGAGGATCGCGGGCGCATCGGCGATCGACTTCTCGTGGGTCCAGGGCTCGAAATCGAAGCCCAGCGTGTGCATGTCGCTGTCGGAGCGGATGCCGGGGTAGCGGAACAGGTCCCAAGTGCCGCCGAGATTGTCGCGCCGCTCGACGATCGCGTAGCTGTGCTGCGGCGCCTTCATCGTCATGTGCGCGGCCATCCCGATGCCGGAGATGCCGGCACCGACGATAAGGACGTCGAAATCAGGCGGTGTTGCGAGCATAGGGGCCTCTCTCTCCCTTGTTGACACCGATGTAACCACAGGGCTCCCGCAAAAGCGAGTCTCGAATGGCAAATTGCAACCGAGTTTGGTGTGAGACCTTGGTATGAGGTGACACCTCGCGCGGCGCCACCTACAGGTAACCTCATGACATTTTGTGCCCGCTTGCTTGCCTGCGCCCTCCCTCTGTCCGTCGCCGCGCCGCTTACAGCGCAAAATGCGCAACGGCCGCAGGCTGACGAGGCACAGGTGCCAGCGGCAGAAGAGCCAGCCAGCGAAATCATCGTCACCGGGCGCGGGCTCGATCCGGCGCTCTCGACCGGGATCTACGCAAGCACCAGCATCGAGCGCGAGACGATCATCGCCGCGCCCTCGGGCCGGCTCGAGGACGTGCTGCGCAATGTCGCGGGCTTCCAGCAGTTCCGCCGCTCGGACAGCCGCTCCTCGAACCCGAGCGCGCAAGGCGTGACCCTGCGCGCGCTGGGCGGCAACGCGACGAGCCGCGCGCTGGTGCTGCTCGACGGGGTGCCGATCGCCGATCCCTTCTTCGGCTACATTCCCCTGTCCGCCATCCCGCCCGAGACGCTCGGGACGATCCGGGTGACCCGCGGTGGCGGCTCGGGGCCGTTCGGGGCGGGGGCGCTCGCCGGCACCATCGAACTCGAGAGCGCCGAGCCGGCCCAAGCCGGCCGCCTGCTCGCCAGCGCGGCGATCAACGACCGTGCCGAGACCGAGGCAAGCGCGGTGCTGACCCAGCGCCTCGGCGCAGGCTTCGCGGTCGCCAGCGGGCGCTGGGACCGGGGGCAGGGCTTCTTCACCACACCGGCGGCCGAGCGCGTGCCCGCCACCGCCCGCGCGCGCTTCGAGAGCTGGAACGCCGCGCTCAGAGGCGTCGCGCCGCTGACACCGGAGATCGAGCTCCAGGCCCGCGTCGCCGCCTTCCGCGACGACCGCACCCTGCGCTTCAAGGGTGCGGTGTCGATGAGCCGCGGCGAGGAGGCCTCGATCCGCATCGTCGGGCGGGGCGCCTGGCCCTTCGACATCCTCGCCTACGTCCAGGCGCGGGACTTCGCCAACGTGGTGATCTCCTCGACCCGCTTCACCCCGACCCTGAACCAGCGCGCCACGCCCTCGACCGGGGTGGGTGGCAAGTTCGAGCTGCGCCCGCCGCTGCTCG
Organism: Erythrobacter sp.; assembly: GCA_046076505.1. Taxonomy (GTDB): domain Bacteria; phylum Pseudomonadota; class Alphaproteobacteria; order Sphingomonadales; family Sphingomonadaceae; genus Erythrobacter. The sequence goes on from JBJTSG010000215.1 coordinate 2,295, forward strand.
AAGGCCACGACATCCGCATCGGCGCCGATTGGCGCCGGGCCGAGGGCGAGACCGACGAGGACGCGCTCAACGCCGTCACCGGCCGCATCACCGAAAGCCGCCGTGCGGGCGGGACGAGCGCCAATCTCGGGTTCTTCGTCGAGGACGACTGGCAGATCGGCCCGCTGACCCTCAACGGCGGCCTGCGCGCCGACCGCTCGAGCTTCAGCGATGGCTTCTACCGCGCCGTCGGACCCACGGGGCTGCCGGTCACGACCATTTTGCCTGCCGACCGCTCCGACTGGTCGGCGAGCTGGCGCGCGGGCGCGCTGTTCTATGCCACCCGCCGCCTCGACCTGCGCGCGGCCGCCTACACCGGGCTGCGGCTCCCGACCCTCAACGAGCTCTACCGCCCCTTCGTGGTGTTCCCGGTGACGACGCAGGCCAATGCCGACCTCGTCAACGAGCGGCTGCGCGGCTTCGAGATCGGGCTCGACTGGCAGCCGGTGCAGGCGGTGGTGTTCTCCGTCACGGCTTTCGATAACCGGGTGAAGAACGCGATCGCCAACGTCACCGTCGGCCCCAATCTCAGGCGCCGCGAGAACCTGCCGGCAATCCGTGCACGCGGGATCGAGGCGAGCCTCGCGGCGAAGCTCGGGACGGTGAGCATCGAAGGCGCGCTCGCCTTCACCGATGCCGAGGTGCGTGGGCGCGGACTGTCCGCCGACTTGGATGGCAACCGGCCGGCGCAGACCCCGCGCCTGGCGACTACGATGACGCTCGGCTGGCAGCCCGCCGACGGCTGGCGCATTGCCGGCACGCTGCGCCACACCTCCGCACAGTTCGAGGACGATCGCGAAACCGACCGCCTCGCGCCCGCGACCACGCTCGATGCCTTCCTCTCCGCGCCGCTGTTCGGCAAGCTCGCGCTGATCGTGAGGGGCGAGAACCTGACCGGCGAGACGGTCATCACCCGCAACCAGGGCGGATCGATCGACCTCGGCGCGCCGCGGACCGGGTGGATCGGTTTACGCTACGGCTTCTGAGTTTCGGCACGACGAACCGAGTCAGACGCAAGATTCTTGCGAAGGCTCCGCAGGCAACGTTCGCAATCGCTTGGCAAACTGCAGGATGTTGCATTTTTGCTACTGCCCCGGACAAACCGTGTTCTCACTCTTGTGAGGTGGCGGGACGCTGATAGGTTTCGCTCCGCTAAACCAAGCTCGGCCCAAGACCGGCTGGTTCGTGGAGAGAAGGGAAAACATGACGCGCAAGATCGCAAAGCTCGCCTGCGGCCTGATGGCCTGCAGCGCTCTGACCACCCCCGCCTTCGCGCAGGACACCGGCAGCACCGAAGCGACCCCGAGGAGTGACGACGACGTCATCATCGTGACCGCGACCCGCCGCGCGCAGGACGTCCAGGACATTCCGCTCGCGGTGACCGCGATCTCCCCGGCGCAGCTCGAGACGCAGCGCGTCGTCAACATCCAGCAGATCTCGGCACTGGCCCCGTCCTTCACCGCCAGCCAGGCGCAGCTCGCCTCGGGCTCGGTGGTGCTGCGCGTGCGCGGCATCGGCACGACCTCGAACAACATCGGCTTCGAAAGCGCGGTCGGCATCTTCATCGACGGCGCCTACCAGTCGCGCCCCGGCGTTGCGCTGAGCGAATTTGTCGATGTCGAGCGCGTCGAAGTGCTGCGCGGCCCGCAGGGCACCCTGTTCGGCCGCAACACCTCGGCGGGCGCACTCAACATCACCAACGTGCGCCCCGACGTGAGCAGCTTCGGCGGCTTCGTGAACGCCGAATACGGCAACTTCAACGAGCGCAGCCTGCAGGCCGCAGTCAACGCCCCGATCGTCAAGGATACGGTCGCGGTGCGCCTCACCGGTGCCTGGCGCCGGCGTGACGGCTTCCTCGACGTGGTCGACCGCAACGGCCGCAAGATCGGCGAGACCAACAATGCCGACCAGTGGCTGGTGCGCGGCCAGATCGGCTGGGATACCGAAAGCGGGATCCGCGGCCGCATCATCGGCGATTATTCCCGCAGCAAGTCGAGCTGCTGCGGCGCCATCGAGCTCTACCAGTCGCCGCTGGTGACCGCAGGACTTTACCAGGCGGTCGGCCTCGGTGCGAACGGCGGCAATGGCCAGCCCTTCACCTCGACCGGCAACCGCGACCAGGCCGGCTTCGAGCGGGCGATGGACAACCGCGTGGTCTCGGCGAACCGCCTCCCCGCCGCAAACGTCAAGAACTACGGCATCACCGGCGAGCTCGAGGTCCCGGTCTCGGACAACGCCAACCTCATCTTCATCGGCTCGTGGCGCAAGTACAAGAGCTTCGAGGCCTACGATTCCGACTTCACCGCGGCTGACCTCTTCAACGTCAACCGCCTCGCCCTCGACCTCGAAACCTGGACAGCGGAACTGCGGCTCCAGGGCGAGACGATGGGCGGCAAGCTCAACTACATGATCGGCGGCTTCTACTCGAACGAGAAGATCGACCAGTCGGTCGACTTCGCGCTCGGCACGGAATACGATCTCAACGTCGGTGCGCTGCTCGCCGGGGGCACCAGCGGCGCCTCGCTCAACCCGCTCTCGCCGCTGTTCTTCGGCCCGCGGCCGCTCGAGCGCCTGACCGGCATCGCCCCGTCGACCGTCAACAACACCAACCGCTTCCAACAGGACGCGACCAGCTACGCGATCTTCACCCACAACACGCTCGAGCTCACCGACGGTCTCGAGCTGACCGTGGGCGCGCGGTATTCGTGGGAAGACAAGTCGGGCGGGTTCACCCAGACTGCGGTCAACAACCGCCTCTGCCCGGCCGTGCTCAGCAGGGTCGGGGCCCTGGGAGCCCTTGCGCCGACGTTCGTCACGCTGGGCTGCTTCGGCTTCACCGCGCCGGTGAACCTGCCGCAAGCGACGAACCCCGCCTTCCCTCTGAACATTCTCCTGCCGCGCAGCTTCCAGTCGAACTTCAAGGACGAGGAGCTGATCTATACGGGCAAGCTCGCCTACGAGTTCTCGCCGAGCGTCAACGCCTACGCGAGCTTCACCCACGGCTACAAGGCGGGCGGGATCAACCTCGACACCACCGCCGGGAACGGCGGGGCCGATCCGCGCTTCCTGTCGGAAGAGGTCGATGCCTTCGAAATCGGCGTCAAGGCGCAGACCGCCAACCGCGCGGTGACCCTCAACGTCGCGGCCTTCTACGAGAAGTTCAAGAACTTCCAGGTGCTCGAGTTCACCGGCACCGCGTTCCAGACCTTCAACGTGCCCAAGGCTAACACCAAGGGGATCGAGATCGAGAGCCTCATCCGTCCGGTGACGGGTCTTACCTTCAACCTTGCCGCGACCATCCTCGAGGCGCGCTATCCGAATGATTGCGCCGGGACCAACACCTCGGTGACGGTCAACTCGCTGTGCGGCAACACCCTGACCAACGCCCCGCAGGTGATTGCGCTCGCCGGCGTACAGTGGGAGCGCCCGCTGAGCGACAACGTCGAGTTCTTCATCGGCGGTCAGGTCCGCATGGAGAGCGACCAGCGCACCTCTACCCAGGCGATCGTTCCGCCGACGGTGCCCGCCGGTTCGAGCCAGGCGACGGTCCAGGCCGCGGTCGCCGCCGCGCCGAAGATCGTCGCCGACATCCAGGACGGCAAGGCCTTCGTCAACCTGCGCGGCGGTCTCCGGTTCATGGACGGCAAGTATGCGCTCGAGGGCTGGGTGAACAACCTCACCGACGAGGTGGTGCGCGGGGTGACCTTCAACACCACCCTGCGCGGTTCGGGCTTCGCCAACTCGCGTTCGGCCTTCACCCTGCCGCCGCGCCAGTACGGCGTAACGCTGCGCGCGAAGTTCTGAGCGCCTGAAGCAGAAGCAAAGAAAGGGGCGGCTCGGGCAACCGGGTCGCTCCTTTTTTGTTTTTCGAACCCGCCTCCGCGGGAGTCCTTGTGTTCCGCATCGCATCCGCGATGCGAAATCCTCGCTCACACGC
>JBJTSG010000216.1:0-9002 GCA_046076505.1 Erythrobacter sp.
ATCATCACCCAGTACGTCAAGGACCTCTCGGTCGAGAACCCGAGCGCGCCCGACGTCTTCCAGTGGCCCGAGCCGCCGCAGATCGACGTGCAGTTCAACATCGCCGCCGAGCCGGTCGCCGAGGGCGTGCACGAGGTGACGCTCAAGCTGACGCTTACCGCGGCTTCGGAACGCGGCACGATGTACATGGTCGACCTCGCCTATTCGGGCCTCGTCGGCATGCGCAACGTGCCCGAGGATCAGGCCCACGCCTTCCTCTATGCCGAAGCGCCGCGCCTCTTGTTCCCCTTCGCCCGCCGGGTCGTCGCCGACGCCGTGCGTGATGCCGGCTTCCCGCCGCTGATGGTCGATCCGGTCGATTTCAACGGCATCTACGCCCAGCAGCTCGCCGCGCGCCGTGCCGAGGAGGCCGCGGGCGGCGAACCGATCAAGCCGGTGACGGGCAACGCCTGATCGGATAGGCCCGGGCGGGGGCTGACAGGTGGGGCTCTTAAGGAACGTCGGAACGATCGGCGGGCTGACCGCGGTGAGCCGGGTGTTCGGCTTTGCCCGCGACATCCTGCTCGCCCGCGCGCTGGGCGCCGGCCTTGCGGCCGACGCCTTCCAGCTCGCCTTCACCCTTCCCAACACCTTCCGCCGCCTGTTCGCCGAAGGCGCCTTCAGCGTCGCCTTCGTGCCGCTCTACAGCCGCGCGCTCCACGGCCATGACGGCCAGCCGGGCAGCGAGGAGGCGGCGACACGCTTCGCCAACGACGTGCTGTCCGTCTTCGTCTGGGTGCTGCTGGGGTTCTCCGCGCTGTGCATGATCGCCATGCCGGGAATCGTCTGGCTGCTCGCCCGCGAATACGCGAGCGTGCCCGGCAAGTTCGAGCTGTCGGTGTTGCTGAGCCGCGTGACCTTTCCCTATCTCGGGCTGGTCAGCCTCGTGGCGATGCTGTCGGGTCTTCTCAACGCCCGCTCGCGCTTCGGGCCCGGGGCGGCGGCGCCGATCCTGCTCAACATCTGCCTGATCTCGGGGATCCTCGTCGGCAGCCACCTGCGGGGCGACAGCGCCAACGACGTGGTGGTGGTCTATGCCCTGTCTGCCGCGGTGGCCCTGTCGGGCGCGGCGCAGCTGGCCTACATGGCATGGGAGACGCGGCGCGCGGGCGTGCGGCTCAAGGTCACGATGCCCCGCTTCACGCCGGAGGTGCGCAAGCTCGGGATGCTGATCCTGCCCGCGACCTTCGGGGCGGGGATCTACCAGGTGAGCCAGCTCGTCGACACCTTCTTCGCAACCTCGCTGCCGCAGGGTTCGCTGACCTTGCTGAAACTGGCGGATCGCCTGAACCAGATGCCGCTCGGGATCGTCGGGATTGCTCTCGGCACGGCGATCCTGCCGATGCTGAGCCGCCACATCCACACCGGCGAGGCCGCCGAGGCGCAGCGCTTGCAGGCCAATGCCTTCGAGCTTGCGACCCTGCTCACCCTGCCCGCCGCGGCCGCGCTCGCGGTCTGCGCGCCGGCCTTCTGCACCGCCTTCTTCGTCGGCGGCAAGTTCACCCCCGCGGACGGCGCGATCATGGCGAACATCGTCGTCGCGCTCGTCGCGGGGCTGCCCGCTTACGTGATCGTCAAGGTGCTGAACCCCGGCTTCTTCGCCCGCGAGGACACCCGCACCCCGGTATGGACCGCGCTCGCCTCGCTGATCTTCAACGTGGGCCTCAACCTCTACGTGGTCGAGCGCTACGGCATCGTCGGCCTCGCCGGGGCGACCGCGGCCTCGGCGAGCCTCAACTGCGCGCTGCTTTACACCATCCTCCACCGCCGCGGGTGGTTCCACATCACCGCCCCCCTCCTCGGAAAGGTCGCGCGCCAGCTGCTCGCGACCGGGGTGATGACCGCGCTTCTGTGGGTGCTCGTGCCGCTGATGACGGAGCGCTACGCCGGGCACCTGTTCGACAAGCTGTGGTCGCTTGGCCTGCTCGTCGCCGCCGGGGGCGCGACCTTCTTCATCGCCGCTTTCGCATTGGGCGCGCTCGACAAGAGCCTCATAGCCCAGCTACGGCGCAGGCGCCCGGCCCGCACCAAGGCCGACGACGAGATTCTGGAGGTAGAGTGACATGCGCGTGGTTTCCGGCATCCAGCCGACCGGCAAGCCGCACCTCGGCAATTACCTGGGCGCGATCCGCAACTACGTGAAGCTGCAGGACGACGCCCATGCCTCGGGCGGCGAGTGCCTGATCTTCATCGCCGACCTCCACGCCCTGTCGCAGCCGCATGACCCGGCCGAGCTCAGGTCCTCGACCCTCGAGCTGGTGGCGACGCTCGTCGCCTGCGGCCTCGCCCCCGACAAGGCGATCCTGTTCAACCAGGCGCAGGTGCCGCAGCACGCCGAGCTCCAGTGGCTGTTGAACGGCACCGCGCGGGTCGGCTGGCTCAACCGCATGACCCAGTGGAAGGACAAGGCCGGCAAGAACCGCGAGGGCCAGTCGGTCGCGCTCTTCACCTACCCCGTGCTCCAGGCCGCCGACGTGCTGCTCTACCAGGCGACCCATGTCCCGGTGGGCGAGGACCAGAAGCAGCATCTCGAGCTCGCCCGCGACATCGCGCAGAAGTTCAACAACGACTTCGGCAGCGAGGAGGCGCCGGTCTTCACCCTTCCCGAGCCGATCATCCCGGCCGAGGCCGCGCGGATCATGAGCCTGCGCGACGGGGCGGCAAAGATGTCGAAGTCCGACCCCTCCGACATGAGCCGCATCAACCTCGTCGACGATGCCGACATGATGGCGCAGAAGATCAAGAAGGCGAAGACCGATCCCGAGCCCCTGCCTTCCGAGGAAGCGGGCCTCGAGGGGCGGGCCGAGGCGAAGAACCTCGTCGGCATCTACGCGGCGCTCGCCAGGCAGTCGGTGGGCGAGGTGCTGGCGCAGTATGGCGGGCAGGGCTTCGGCGCGTTAAAGCCGGCGCTCGCCGACCTGCTGATCGACAGGCTCGGGCCGATCCGCGACCGCTTCGTCGAATTGAAGGACGACCGCGAGGCGCTGGACGCGATCCTCGCCCGCGGCGCCGCACGCGCCCGCGAGCGCGGCACGCCGACGCTCGATGCGGCCTACCGTGCGCTGGGGCTGGTGCGCCACTGACCGGCAACCCTCGAAGGCGGGCCGGCGACGAACCGTTGCGCAGCGTGGAAGATATTCAAATAGCGTTCATGGGCATGTAATAGGATATCGCGGTCAAGCGCCATTGCTGTCATTGCAATGGTTTCCACCTCGAGGTTGTGTCATGTTCCGTACCATGTCGCCGATCAAAACCCTGACCCGTCTCACCCTTCCCGCGGCCATCGCGCTCGGGCTTTCGGCCTGTGCCCCCGCCCCCTTCAAGGCCGACGTGTCGCGCTTCGCCGTGCCGCTGCCCGCGCCCGCGGGCCAGACCTTCGCGGTCGTCGCCGAGGACCCGCGGCTTGCCGGCGGCCTCGAGTTCGCGACCTATGCCAACGCGATCGCCGAGGAGCTGACGCGCATCGGCTACACCCGCGCCGCCTCGCCGGAGAGCGCCGACATGCTGGTGCGCTTCGACTACCGCGTCGACAACGGCCGCGAGCGGGTGCGCACCGATTTCGGCGGCGCCGGCATCGGCCTCGGGGCCGGTCGCTTCGGGCAGTGGGGCCCGTGGGGCGGCTGGGGTGGCTGGGGCGGCTGGGGCGGCGCCTGGGGCTTCGGATTCAACGACCCGTGGCTCGGCGGGCCGAATGTGCGCAGCTTCACCGTCTACACCAGCGGCATCGACGTAAAGATCGACCGCCGCGCTGACGGCCAGCGACTGTTCGAGGGCAAGGCCGAGGCCGTGTCGCGCACCAACCGCTTGCCGGCCCTCGTGCCGAACCTCGTCGATGCGCTGTTCACCGATTTCCCGGGGCGCTCGGGCGAGACGGTGCGGATTACCATCCGCGATGACGAAAAGACCGTGCGTCGCGCCGATTGATGGTGTAACGAAGGCGGTCAAGAGACCCTTGGACGGGAACAAGAAGGCGGCGCAGGGGATCGCGCCGCCTTTTTTGTTGCCCTGACGCGACAGACCTAGAGCTCGGCCGGCTGGTCCTGCCGCTCGGCGCTCTGCACCCACGGCAGCCGCGTGTAGCGGGCCGCGGCGCGGCGGCGGGTGGCGGTTTCCTCCTCGCGCCCGATCCCGTGGCGGTGGCGATGCTCGCGCAGCAGCTGGGCGAGGAGCAATTGCCCGAAGGCCCAGTCCTCGATCCCCGATGCAGCGTTGATGTGCCCGATCGAGCCCGCATAGGCGAAGGTCGCGCCCCAATCGCTCGCAAGGCCCCGCGCGGCGCGCAAGCTGCAGTAGGGGTCATTCTCGCTCGCCGCGAGGAAGGCCGGGAACGGCAGCGGGCGGCGAGGCACCGGGGCGAAGCGGACGAGGCGCTCGTCCACGCCCTCGCGCTCGATATCGGGCGGAGCGACCAGCAGCGCGCCGACCACGGGGTTGCCCCACTGCGGCTGCTCGTATTCCGCCCACCACGCGAGCGCATGGCAGCCGAGCGAATGCGCGACTAGGATCACCGGCCCCCGCGCGCGGTGCACCGCGAGGTTGAGCTTGTTCACCCAGGTGTTGCGGTGGGGATCGTCCCACATGCCGAGCTCCACCCGCTCGCAATCGGGAAGCTTCGCCTCCCACAGCGTCTGCCAGTGGTCGGGGCCGGAATTGTCGAGGCCGGGAACGATGAGGATCAGCGGATCCTCGGCCAGCCGGGCGGTGTCGAGTTCGAGAGTGTGGGCCATGTCCTGCTCCTTGGGAACGTGAATGGCCGTCCATTGGAATGGTCCGACGGGACTCGAGATAACTCAACTAGATCGATTGACAAGAGGCCTGCGACAACCTGCCGCGGATTTTGCGGCGAGCCGCTCAGAGCTTCGCGTGCCCTCCGGTGGAGCCGAAACCGCCTGCGCCGCGCTCGGTCACATCGAGTTCCTCGACCTCGTCCCAAGCGGCCTGCACCACGGGGGCGAGGACAAGCTGGGCGATGCGGTCGCCGCGCTGGATGACGAAGGGCTCGGCGCCAAGGTTGACGAGGATCACCTTCAGCTCGCCCCGGTAGTCCGAATCGATCGTGCCGGGCGTGTTGGGCACGGAGATGCCGTGCTTCAGCGCCAGGCCGGAGCGGGGGCGGACCTGGATTTCGTAGCCGGGCGGGATCGCCAGCGCGAGGCCGGTCGCAACCGCGTGGCGGGCGCCGGGCGCGATGGTCACGCTTTCGGCGCTCACCACGTCCATTCCCGCCGCGCCCCCGGTCGCGTAGGCAGGCAGCGGCAGGCCCGCGCCGTGGGGCAGGCGCTTCACCTCGACCTTGACGGGTGCCTCTTGTGCGCTGCCGCCTTCGGCTGCTTGAGCGCGCGTCATTCCGCCGCTTCCGCGCGCAGGGACGCGGCGATCCGCTCGACCAGCGCCATGGCGACCGCGGCCTTGGGCATTTCCTCGAGCGTCTCGACGCCATCGGCGCTGATGATCGCGATGCGGTTGTTCTCGCCGCCCATCACGTCGCCGCTCACGTCGTTGGCGACGATCCAGTCGGCGCCCTTGCGCTTGCGCTTGGACTTTGCGTGTTCGAGCACGTTGTCCGTTTCCGCCGCGAAGCCGATCACCAGCTCGGGGCGGCGCTGGGCGGTGGCGAGGTTGGCGAGGATGTCGGGGTTCTCGGTCAGCATCAGCGCCGGCGGTGCATCGCCGCGCTTCTTGATCTTCTCGCCGCGGTAGTCCTTGGGCCGCCAGTCGGCGACCGCGGCGACCATCACCGCGACATCGGCGGGGAGCGCGCGGCGCACCGCCTCGGCCATGTCGAGCGCGCTCTCGACATCGACGCGGCGCACGCCGGCAGGGGTTTTCAGGGCGACGGGCCCCGCCACCAGCGTCACCCGCGCACCCAGCGCGGCGGCGGCGGCGGCGATGGCGAAGCCCTGCTTCCCGCTCGAGCGGTTGGCGATGTAGCGCACCGGGTCCAGCGCCTCCCGGGTCGGCCCGGCGGTGACCAGCACGTGCCGCCCGGCGAGCGGGCGGTGGGTCGGCACCACGCCGAGCGCCTCGCCCTCTGCGACTTCGCCAAGATCGGCCTCGATCGGGTCGGGCACGGCGGGGGCGAACAGTTCGGGCGGCGCCTTGCGCGGGTCGATGACGTGGTTGATCGCGGCGAGGTCGATCGGCGGGGCGGCGCCGGCCTTGCCCTTCTTGGCGAGCAGCGGCCCGCCGAAATCGGGCTTGAACTCGGGCGCGGGCTCCTCGGCAGGCGGGACGGACGCCGGGTCCGGCTCGGGCAGGTCCTCGTACTCGGCCTCGATCTCCTGGTGGCTGCGCTTGGCCGTCGAGCGCGGGATGATGCGCGCGAAGAAGCTGCTGAGGCCGCCGGCGGGCTCCGCCACTGCGGCGGCGTCCTCGTCCTCGGGCTCCAGCGCCTCGACCTCGATCGCGGGCGCGGCGAGGAGCGTCTGCGGCTCGGGCACGGCGATGCCGAAGTGACCGGCGATCTCGCGCCAGATCGCCTCGGGCTCGGGGAGGCGGCCATAGCCGAACTCGCCGCAGGCCATCGGGCCCTTGTCGGGGTGAAGCACGGTGACGCCCGCGGCGCGCAGCAGCTCGATGTTGCGCTGGGTGGCGGCGTGCTCCCACATCCGCACGTTCATCGCCGGCACCGCCATCACCGGCTTGTCGGTGGCGAGGATCAGCGTGGTCGCGAGATCGTCGGCGATCCCGTTCGCCATCTTGGCGAGGAGATCGGCGGTGGCGGGGCACACGACCACGAGATCGGCCTCGCGCGAGAGCTGGATATGCCCCATCTCCGCCTCGTTCTTGAGGTCGAAGAGGTTGGTGTAGACCTGGTTCTCCGACAGGGCAGCGAGCGCCATCGGAGTGACGAACTGCTGCCCGCCCTTGGTGAGCACGCAGGTCACCTCGCCCCTGATCCCATTGGCGCCCTTGCGGATCAGGCGCACGAGTTCGCAGGCCTTGTAGGCCGCGATGCCGCCGCCGACGACCAGCAGGATGCGCGGACCGGGTGCCGGTGCCGCCGCCTCAACGCTCATTCGCTTCGCCTTTCGCGCCGCTTCCAAGGCCACAGACATAGTGAGTCCGCAGAGCCTTCGCAAAGCTTGGTTAAGTTTGCCTTAGAGCCGCGCGCGCGAGGTCGAGGAAAGCGCGCGGCACGAAGGCGAGGCCGATCCCGTAGGCGGGAAGGCCGAGCTGCACCCAGTAGTAGTTCTCGGGCCGGGCGAACAGGGCGACCATCAGGCCGAGTCCCGCGAACCAGAGCGCGGCGAACAGGCCGAGGCGCGCGCCGAGCGCGAGCCAGCCGAGGAGCGGGAGGACGGCGAGCGCGGCGCAGAGGGGGAGCGGCAGTTCGTGCAGCCCGGTGAGTCGCCACGTGGCGAGCAGCGGGAGCCTGAACCCGGCGAAGGCGCTCCAGCCCTGGCTGACAGGGTCGCCGGGCAGGCGGAGGGCTTGAATCGCGAGGAAGTGCAGCGCCATTCCCGCAGCGAACACCGCGAGCAGCGCGGCAACGGCAGCCGCCTCGCGCCGGCGCCGATCGGCGAGCGCGAAGGCGAGCCACAGCAGCACGAAGGGCACCGCCAACTCGCGCACCGCCAGCGCGGCGGCCGCGGCCGGCAGCGCGGGCCACCAGCACTCCTCACGGCGGATCAGCAGCGCGAGGGTCAGCCACAGCCCGGCCCACAGCTCGTGGATCAGCCCGGCGCGCGTCGCCAGCGCCGCGGCCCCGCCGGCTGCGAGGATCGCCAGCGCGGCGAGCCGTTCGGGCCAGGTGGCAAGGTGCTTGAGGCGCCAGTGCAGCGCGAACAGGCACGCCCCCGCCAGTCCCAGCATGATCGCGCGCACGCCGCCAAGTCCCAGCATGGCCTGCAACCAGGCAAGCGTCGGCAGCCGCACCGCGACAAAGGGGCGAATCGGGTAGTTGCGCGCCCGGTGCTCGGCGAGCGCAGCGGCGTAATAGCCTTCGCCCTGCGCCATGCGCGCGTGAACGGCGGCGTAGAGCGCGAGGTCGCCCTCGCCCCTGCGCGGCGCGGGCGCACTGGCGGCCGCAGGCCCTGCGCTGCTCCTCGGCGCGGTGACGAGCGCGCTCCACGCCATCGCCGCCGCCGTCAACGCGAGGACCAGCAACGCCGCCCAGCGGGGCAGGCGCGCGAGGGGGCGACCCGAGGCCTCCCAGCGGCAGAGCAGCGTCACGCCGGTGCCGAGCCGCCGACGCGCCGCGCCGCCTCGAGGATCGCGCGGGGGGCGAAAGCGAGGCCGATCATGTAGGCAGGGAGCGTCAGCTGCACCCAGTAGAAGTTCTCGGGCCGCGCGAAGAGCGCCGTCATGGTGAAGATTCCCGCGCACCACAGCGCCGCGACGAGCCCGAGCCGCCCCCCCAGCCCCAGCCAGCCGACCAGCGGCAGCAGCGCGAGCGGCGCGGCGACGAGCGGCGGCAGCACCGAGAGCGCCGTCAGCCGCGAGACCACCATCAGCGGCAGGGCATAGCCGGCGAGCCCGTCCCAGCCCTCGGAGGGAAGGTCGGTCGGCAGGCTCGCGGTCGCGACGGCAACCGCGTGGAGCACCATGCACCCGGCGAACAGCAGCAGCAGCGCCCCCACGCCCGAAGCCTCGCGCCAGCGCCGCCCCGCCAGCGCGACCACCAGCCACAGCAGCACAAAGGGCAGCGCCAGCTCGCGCACGGCGAGCGCGCAGGCCGCCGCGACCAGCGCGGGCCACCACCGATGCGGGCGATAGAGCAGCAGCGCGAGGGTCAGCAGCACCCCCGCCAGCGCCTCGTGGTAGAGCCCGGCAATGGGAGCGAGGCTGGTCGCACCGCCGAGCAGCAGCATGGCGAGCGACGCCACCCGCTCGGGCGTGGAAGCGCGCCCTGCCGCCGCGCCCCACAGCGCGGCGCAGCAGGCGAGGATCAGGGCCCACTGGAGATAGCGCACCCCGTCCACGCCGACAGCCATGTGCAGCCACGCAAGCGTCGGCAGGCG
>JBJTSG010000217.1:0-10915 GCA_046076505.1 Erythrobacter sp.
CCCGTCGGCGAGGAACGGCATGTCCTCGATCGGCAGGATGCGGCTGATGACGCCCTTGTTCCCGTGACGGCCGGCCATCTTGTCGCCCGGCTGCAGCTTGCGCTTCACCGCGACGAAGACCTTGACCATCTTGAGCACGCCCGGAGCCAGCTCGTCACCGCGCTCCAGCTTTTCCTTGCGGTCGTGGAACTTGGCATCGATCAGCGCGACGGCTTCATCGTACTGGCTCTTCACCGCCTCGATCTGCGCCTGACGGCCATCGTCCGCGACCGCGAACTTGAACCATTCGTGGCGCTCGACGTCCTCGAGCAGCTCTTCGGTGATCTCCACACCCTTCTTCAGCCCCTTGGGGGCAGCCGAAGCGGTCTGGCCGAGCAGCATGTCGCGCAGGCGGTTGTAGGTCGCACGGTTCAAGATGTTGCGCTCGTCCGCGGCGTCCTTGCGCAGGCGTTCGATTTCCTCGTTCTGGATCGCGCGGGTACGATCGTCGATCTCGATCCCGTGGCGGTTGAACACGCGCACTTCCACCACGGTCCCGGCGACGCCCGGGGGCAGACGCAGCGAGGTGTCGCGCACGTCGCTCGCCTTTTCGCCGAAGATCGCGCGCAGCAGCTTTTCTTCCGGGGTCATCGGCGATTCACCCTTCGGAGTGATCTTGCCGACGAGGATGTCGCCCGGGTGAACCTCCGCACCGATATAGACGATGCCCGCCTCGTCGAGGTTGCGCAGGGCTTCCTCGCCGACGTTGGGAATGTCGCGGGTGATGTCTTCCGGCCCGAGCTTGGTGTCGCGGGCCATGACCTCGAACTCCTCGATGTGGATCGAGGTGAAGACGTCGTCCTTCACGATGCGCTCGCTGATGAGGATCGAGTCTTCGTAGTTGTAGCCGTTCCAGGGCATGAACGCGACGAGGCTGTTCTTGCCCAGGGCCAGCTCGCCGAGGTCGGTCGAGGGGCCATCGGCGATGATGTCGCCCGCTTCGATCACGTCACCCACCTTCACCAGCGGACGCTGGTTGATGCAGGTGTTCTGGTTCGAACGCTGGAACTTCTGGAGCGTGTAGATGTCGACGCCCGACTGGCCGGGTTCAACGTCACCGATCGCGCGGATCACGATGCGGGTCGCGTCGACCTGGTCGACGATCCCGCCGCGCTTGGCTGCGATCGCCGCGCCGGAGTCACGCGCCACGGTTTCTTCCATCCCGGTGCCGACCCAGGGCGCTTCCGCCTTGACGAGCGGCACGGCCTGACGCTGCATGTTCGAGCCCATCAGCGCGCGGTTGGCGTCATCGTTCTCGAGGAACGGAATGAGCGAGGCCGCGACCGAGACGAGCTGCTTCGGCGACACGTCCATCAGCGTGATGTGCTCGCGCGGAGCCATCAGGTTGTCGCCGTTGTGACGCGCCGAGACCAGCTCTTCCACGAACGAGCCATCTTCATTCAGTTCGGCCGAAGCCTGTGCGACGGTGTGCTTCTGCTCTTCCATCGCGGAAAGGTAGATCACGTCCGCCGTCACCTTGCCGTCCACCACCTTGCGGTAGGGGGTTTCGATGAAGCCGTACTTGTTGACGCGGCTGAAGCTCGCGAGCGAGTTGATCAGACCGATGTTCGGGCCTTCGGGCGTTTCGATCGGGCAGATGCGGCCATAATGCGTCGGGTGAACGTCGCGGACTTCAAAGCCGGCGCGCTCACGGGTCAGACCACCCGGGCCCAAGGCCGAAACGCGGCGCTTGTGGGTAACTTCCGAGAGCGGATTAGTCTGGTCCATGAACTGCGAGAGCTGCGAGGAACCGAAGAACTCACGCACCGCAGCCACAGCGGGCTTGGCGTTGATGAGGTCGTTCGGCATCACGGTCGAAACGTCGACCGAGCTCATGCGCTCCTTCACCGCGCGCTCCATGCGGAGCAGGCCGACGCGGTACTGGTTTTCCAAGAGCTCGCCCACCGAACGCACGCGGCGGTTGCCGAGGTTGTCGATGTCGTCGACTTCGCCCTTGCCGTCCTTGAGGCTGACGAGCTCCTTCACCACCGCGAGGATATCTTCCTTGCGCAGCGTGGTGACGGTGTCTTCGCATTCGAGGCCGAGGCGCATGTTGAGCTTCACGCGGCCCACGGCCGAGAGGTCATAGCGTTCGGCATCGAAGAACAGGCCTTCGAACAGCGCCTCGGCGGTTTCCTTCGTCGGCGGTTCGCCCGGACGCATGACCTTGTAGATCGCCTCCAGACCCTCATCGCGGTTCTCGGCCTTGTCGGCCTTCAAGGTGTTCCGGATCCACGGGCCGGTGTTGATCTCGTCGATGTCGAGCAGCGGCAGCTGGTCGATCCCGGCCTTGTCGAGGACGTCGACGTGCTCGAGCGTCAGCTCGTCACCGGCTTCGACATAGATGCGGCCCGTCGACTCGTCGATCATGTCGCGCGCGGCATAGCGGCTGACGACTTCCTCGGTGGGAAGCAGCAGTTCGGTGAGGCCGTCCTTGGCCGCCTTGTTGGCCGCGCGCGGGCTGATCTTCTGGCCGGCGGGGAAGACTTCCTCACCGGTCTTGGCGTCGACCAGTGCGAAGGTCGGCTTGGCGTTGCGCCATTGTTCGGCGTGGAACGGGATCTTCCACCCGTCCTTGGCGCGCTCCCAGGTGACGGTGTTGTAGAAGTAGCCGAGGATATCCTCGGCATCGAGGCCGAGCGAATAGAGCAGCGCGGTGACCGGCAGCTTGCGCTTGCGGTCGATGCGGACGTTGACGATGTCCTTGGCGTCGAACTCGAAATCAAGCCACGAGCCGCGGTAGGGGATCACGCGCGCAGCGAACAGCAGCTTGCCCGAGGAGTGGGTCTTGCCGCGGTCATGGTCGAACAGCACGCCCGGCGAACGGTGCATCTGCGAGACGATCACACGCTCGGTGCCGTTGATGATGAAGGTGCCGTTCTCGGTCATGAGCGGCATGTCGCCCATGTAGACGTCCTGCTCCTTGATATCGAGGACGGAGCGGGTTTCGGTTTCGCTGTCCACCTCGAACACGATGAGGCGCAGGGTCACCTTCATCGGAGCGGCATAGGTGATGCCGCGCTGACGGCACTCGGTGGTGTCGTACTTGGGCTCTTCGAGTTCGTAGTGGACGAAATCGAGCTCGGCGGTGCCGGCGAAATCGCGGATCGGGAACACGCTGCGCAGGGTCTTTTCGAGGCCCGAGACATAGCCCGTGGCCTTGTCCGAGCGCAGGAACTGCTCGTAGCTTTCGCGCTGAACCTCGATCAGGTTCGGCATCTGCACGACTTCGTGAATGTCACCGAAGATCTTGCGGATGCGCTTCTTGGCGGTCCCTTGTGCCTTGCGGCTGCGAGTGACGGGCGGCTTCGCCTTGGTTGCCATGAGGGAGTGGGCCTCTTCAATTGGGCCGCGCGAAAGATAATCGCGCGGACGGGAAAAATCGCTGTCGTTCCACGCGAAAGGGCGGCCATTCCAACGCACAAAAGCCGCACGCCAGACTCCGCATCTGAAGCGGTGTCGGCAGCAGCCTCCCAGTGTCCGTCGCGTAAATGGCCTTCGCCGCTTCCATCCTGAGGCCGATTCCCGCGCATGAATCAGCCTTGCTCGAAGCGAGCGAGAGGGCGCGATGTAGGAGTGCGGGCAAGGCCTGTCAATGCCGCGCCAGACCAGATGCGAAGGCCTGCGGCCGGAACCCCGGGCAGGCGGTCTGTCATATCGAAATTCAATATTATTGATTGACGATAAAACGCAATGCGCCTAGCGCCGATTTATCGAACATCGATATGGCCCAAAGCCAACCGGAAAGGAAAGGAACAAAGCCATGACCATTCATCCAAAGGACCCGCTTCTCATCACAGGCAAGGTGATCGCTGCCGTCCTGCAAGGCATTTGCGCCGTGGCAGGAGGCATCTTCTTCCTGCTGATCCCGCTCATCGTCCTGCTCAGCCAGGGCATGCTGCCCGGGTTTGGCGAAGGCAATGACCTGCCCGACGTCGCGAAATATCCGCTGCTGGGTGCTGCCATCGCTTTCGTGATCATGGCCAATCTTGCCGCAATGTTCGCCTTCTTCGGCAGAATACGCGCGCTGATCGAAAGCGCTGCCGAGGGCGACCCCTTCATCCCCGAAAACGCCCGGCGCCTCAACGCCATGGCATGGGTGCTGCTCGCTGCGAGTGCCCTTGCCGTGCTGGTCGGCGAGCTTCGCGTCACGCTGGCAAACCTCGCCGATCCGCAAGGGCCGAACGCGGTGGATTACAGCCCCTATGATCTGCTCAGTCTCCTGATCGTCCTCACCCTCTTCATCCTCGCCCGCGTGTTTCGCCAAGGCGCGATGATGCGCGAAGAACTTGAAGGCACTGTGTAATGCCCCCCGGCATGGAAGACCGCGAAGGAGCCCGCATCATGGTCAAGCTCGACGGCCTGCTCTACGCCCGCCGCATGACCCTCACCGAACTCGCCGAGCGCGTCGGCCTCACGCTCGCCAACCTCTCGATCCTGAAGACAGGCAAGGCGAAGGCGATCCGCTTCTCCACCCTCGCTGCGATCTGCCGCGAGCTGAAGTGCCAGCCGGGCGACCTGCTCTCCTACCGGAGCGAGGACAACTGAAACGCACGAGGGTCGGGGTGGCGATGCTGCGGCCCTCTGGCCTAGGGCTGCTCAGCCGGTCCTGACACGTCCCATCACCATGGCCGCGAACGCCAGCAGCAGGATCGCGCCGGCCTCGTAGACCACGTTCTCGGCCGCCATGTCCTTGCCCTGGAGCACGATCAGCCGGGCGATCGCGGTGATGGCGATGAAGATCGGGAAGACGAAGGATGAACCCTTGCCGGTGTAGAACACCGCGATCATCGCGATCACCTCGGTGTAGAGGAACATCAGCAGGATGTCGGCAAGCACGATGCTCCCGCGCTGGTAGACCGAGGCGATCTCGGCCCCGACCGCCCCGAGGGTCATCAGCGCGGCAACCATCAGCAGCGCCTGTTCGACCAGTTTGAGCGCCTTGCCCGCGGGGTTGGTCGCGGAGGCCGGCTCTGAGCCGGGATCGCTGGGGGCGGGCGATGTCATGGCCGGCAGCATAGGCGAAAAGCGTTGCAGCCCCAAGGGCCCGGCACTCCGCGTGAACACGGATGCCCGAACCGTCCGGGGCTATCGCACGGCGAGAAGGGCCTTGACTCCTCACCGCTCATGGCTAATGCGCCCGGCCGACCGGCGAGGCTATGCCGTGCCCGGTCATCCGTCCGAGACAGTTGGTGCAGGCATTCCGGCCCGCTTAATTTCCAGCCTAGACGGGGAAACGAGATTTTGCCGGGAGGAGCGCGCCAAGCGCCCTGCCCTGCTCGTGCCTGATGGCACACCCTCCTTCCCTAGCGACGGACTCGCCCGTGACCGGAGCCCCGGCCCCGCCATGGACAAACGTAGCCGGTCGTCCGGGAGCCATTCCGGTCGGCCACATGTGAAGGAGTATGGCATGGATCGTTCGCAGAAAGCCGACGCGGTTGCCCAGCTCAATGCGGTCTTCAACGAGGTCAGCGTGGTGGTCGTCACCCGCAACCTCGGCATGACGGTGGCCCAGTCCACCGACCTGCGCGGGAAGATGCGCGATGCTGGCGCCACCTACAAGGTTGCGAAGAACCGTCTCGCCAAGCTCGCCCTCGAGAACACCGACTATGTCGGGCTCGGTGACATGCTCACCGGCCCGGTCGGGCTGGCCTGGTCGACTGACCCGGTCGCGGCTGCCAAGGCCGCTGTCGATTTCGCCAAGTCGAACGACAAGCTCGAAATCGTCGGCGGGTCGATGGGTTCGGTCGTGCTCGACGAAGCCGGCATCAAGGCGCTTGCCACGATGCCGAGCCTCGACGAGATGCGCGCCAAGCTCATCGGGCTGGTCAACGCCCCGGCGACCAAGATCGCCCAGGTCGTCACCGCGCCCGCCGCGAAGGTCGCCCGTGTGTTCGCCGCCTATGCGGACAAGGACGCAGCGTAAGAGACGTTTTTCGCCAGACGAAACAATCTGGGGCGCAACTGCCCCGCCACCAATTTGGAGTGAACCATCATGGCCGATATTGCCAAGCTTGTTGAAGAACTTTCGAAGCTGACCGTGCTCGAAGCCGCCGAACTCGCCAAGGCGCTTGAAGAAGCGTGGGGCGTGAGCGCCGCTGCTGCTGTTGCCGTGGCTGCTGCCCCGGCGGCGGCTGCCGAAGCTGTTGAAGAGCAGACCGAATTCGACGTCATCCTGACCGGCGACGGCGGGAAGAAGATCCAGGTCATCAAGGAAGTCCGCGCGATCACCCAGCTCGGCCTGACCGAAGCCAAGACCCTCGTGGAATCGGCTCCGAAGGCGATCAAGGAAGGCATCAACAAGGCTGAAGCCGAAGAGATCAAGAAGAAGATCGAAGAAGCCGGCGGCACCGTCGAAATCAAGTAAGCGCGCGGGGCGCTGCGGCGCCCGCATGCTACTCGCGACAAAAAGGGCGGCGCCAGCGATGGCGCCGCCTTCTTGATTCGGGGCGGGCATTTGCCCTTCCATCGAATCGCGCGTGCGCCTATCCGACCCGGCTCGCCGCAGGGCGGGTGAACAGGCAGTCATGCATCAGACCATCACTCTTGATACGCCCGGTTGGGGGCAGGAACTGCGCGCAACGCTGGCGTTGGCGTTGCCACTCGCCGCGACAAACCTGCTGCAAATGCTGATCCATGCGGTCGACGTGATCTTCATCGCCCGGCTTGGCGATCAGCCGCTGGCGGCGTCGAGCCTGGCCATCGCCATCTTCGGGCTCACCCTATGGGCGATGACCGGACTGGTTGGAGCCTGCGCTCCGCTGATCGCGGCTGAGCGCGGTCGCAAGCTCCATTCCGTGCGCGATATCCGCCGCACCGTGCGGATGGGCATGTGGGTGTCGGTTGCGTTCGGGCTCGTCGGCATGGGCATCGCCTTCACCGGTGAGCCGCTGCTCTTGGCGAGTGGGCAGAGTGCGCCCATCGCCGCTTTGGCCGGCGATTTTCTGTTTGTGCTCGCCTTCGCGATGATCCCGATGATCATGGCAGGCGTGTTCCGCATCTTCGTGGCGGCGCTCGGCAAGCCGGGCTATGCGACCGCGATCACGCTGCTGGCGCTCGCCACCAACGCGCTCAGCAACTGGGTGCTGGTGTTCGGGAACCTGGGCCTGCCCGCGCTCGGCCTGCTGGGCTCAGCCTTGTCGAGTGTGATTACCGCGCTGGCGATGCTCGCGGCCTATGTTGTGGTCAGTCTTTCGGACCCTACCCTGCGACGCTACCGCATTTTCGGACGCTGGTGGCGGCCGGAATGGGCGCGGCTCAAGGACATCATGATGATCGGGACCCCGATCGCGCTGACCGTGCTCGCCGAAGCAGGCTTGTTCAGCGCAGCAGCGCTTTTGATGGGCCGCTTTGGCGAGACCGAGCTGGCCGCGCATACGCTGGCACTCAACCTTGCCGCGCTAGCCTTCCAGATCCCGTTCGGCACCGCGCAGGCAACAACGATCCGCGTCGGCTTCCACCACGGCGCGGGCGACCGGGTCGCGGCGGGGCGCGCCGGCTGGGTCGCGCTGGCGATCGGCGCGGGGTTCATGAGCACCACCGCGCTCGCCATGCTGCTGATCCCTACCTTGCTGCTGCGCGTCTATGTCGATCCTGATGCTCCCGCCAATGCGGCGCTGGTCAGCTTTGCGCTGCAATATCTGATGTGGGCAGCGATCTTCCAGCTGGCCGACGGAGTCCAGGCAGTGGGTGCGGGAGCCTTGCGTGGGCTGCAGGACACCCGCGTGCCGATGTGGATCGCGATCTTCAGCTACTGGGTGCCAGGCTTGGGTCTGTCGATCGGCCTCGGGTTCTTTACTCCGCTTGAGGGGACGGGCGTGTGGATCGGCCTTGCCGCCGGCCTCTTCTTCGCGGCGGCTGGCCTGCTGTGGCGCTGGTCGCGGCGCGATGCTTTGGGGCTGACTCGCTACGCCTAACGCGGCGCAGTCGGGACCGGAACGCTGGTGGCGATAGTGACGCCAAGCGCATCGAATTTCAGCTTCACACCCTCGTTCATCGCCCACGAGAGCGCGAGGTAGTCGCCGGTCTCGCACCACGCGCGCACCCCGACGCGCGCGCCGGCATCAGTCAGCCCCGCGACAAACGCGGTCGGCTCAGGCTCGGGCAAGACACGCGGGTCGGCCTTTGCCAGATCGAGCATCGCCGCCCGCGCCGCGCCGAGATCATCGTCATAGCCGATCGTCACCAGCAGCTCGAACCGCCGCGTCGGCATCCGCGAATGGTTGACCACCGCCTTGTTCCAAAGCTCGTTATTGGGAACCATCACATAGAGCCCATCGAGCTGCAGCACTTCGGTGGTGAAGAGACCGATCGCCTGCACCGTGCCGACGACTGTGCCCGCGACGATATACTCCCCCACCCGGAAAGGGCGCTGGATGAGGATCATCACGCCCGCTGCGACATTGCTGAGCGTGCCCTGGAGCGCAAGGCCAACTGCGAGCGCAAGACCGCCCAAGGCGGCAATGATGCTGGTGGTTTGCACCCCGAACTGGGTCAGCACGGTAATCGCTACCACCGCCCACAGTGCGTACTTAATGATATTGCTGAGGAACTTGGCAACGGTCGGGTCGATCCGGCCGGAACTGGTCAAGGCGCGGTCGGCCAAATGCGACAGCCACCGGGCAAGGATCACCCCGATCACCAGCACCGCCACGGCACCGGTCAGATAGGCAAGATTGGTCGTCAGCCAGAGCCACGCTTCATGCGCGACATTGATTTCGTCATTGAAGCTGGCGAGCCTGGGTGGAAGCTTGGGCGGGGGAGTCGTCACGGGTGCTCGCACAAATAGGGAGATCGGGGCGACGCACGCAGCGTCACCCCGCAAATCCTGCGGAAGTCTCAGCACGCGTGTTTAGCCGGGCGTGACTGTGATTTCCACCCGCCGGGCACCGGCAAGGTCAACCTGCTCGTCCGAGCTGTCCTCTGGCTTGACCAAGTCAATTCGCTCGGCAGCAACACCTTCGGCAGCGAGCGCCGCGGCAACGGCTTGCGCACGCCTTTTGGCTAGCTCGGCATTTGCAGCAGCGTTGCCGGTGGGATCGGTAAAACCGCTCAATTGCGCGCGATCCGTTGGATTGGCGTCAAGCCAAGCCTTGATCGGAGCAACAGCAGCGGAGAAGCCCTCCGCTATGTCGTTCTTCCCAACCGCGAAAAAGACCGAGGCCTTGGGCCGACCTTCGACGACTTCAGAGCTGACGCCAGCGCCTTCCGGCGGCGGCGGTGGGGGTGCGGGCTCGGCGGCTGGCGGCGGCGGGGCAGCTGGCGCAACAGGCGCTGGGACTTCAGTGTCGAAACGCCCGGCAATAAAGCTCCCGGCAATCGCGGAAACGAGCATGATCGTCGCCGCGCCCGCAAAGACAGCGCCAGCCAAACCGCCCAAATCGCCCGCTCCAGCACCTACCCCGCCCCCCGCGGCTCCGGCGTGTACCCCTCCACCCGTGGCGCCAGCGAAAGCTTGCGGCGCGACAGCCGCGGAGGTTGCCGGTGCAGCCGGAGTGGCGGAAGCGGCTGGTGCAGCAGGCGTGCTCGTATCCGCATCAGATGCTGCTGGTGCCGACGCAACCGTTGGTTCGGCTGCTGCGGACCCGGCTGCCGCCGCTCCGGCCAAAGGCACAATCGTCGCAGTCGCTGCTGCGGCTCCGGCGGCGGCTCCGGCGCTCCCGCCACCGAACAGGCTGAGCTTTCCGAAATCCTCGGCGAGAAGGTAATAGACGGTCACGCGGTTGCGAAACTTGGTGTCGCTCATCCGCTGCCCGACCTTGGCAATCGCCGCGTCGAGCACTTCATCGGGATCTTCCAGACCCAGCTTCTTCTTGCAGTAGTTTTCGCGGACCCGATCCGTCTCGGTCTTGTCGCTGAACGACACCATTGATGCGTCGCGCGATCTGAGCGCGATCCCGCAATAGTTCACGATCTTGCGGATCACCGCATCATCGGCATCGGGCACGTAACGCTTTACGTCAGCCGCCCAATCCGGCGGGGTCTTCTCCTCGGCCATATACGCCTCCCTGTGCCCCGTTAGGAGCGGCCAGAACATGATCCCGACTCATATTTATCAGAGCCGAACGATTAGGTCGCCCATTTTTCTCGGCGTTGCGGCTTGACTTAGATGCGGCGCACAACCATCTGCGCGCCGCAGGCACTCTCGAGAGGGGAGTGCCAAGCACACTCACTCCTTAAAGGAAAGGTCATACCAATGGCATTTCGTCCGCTGCACGACCGCGTTTTGGTCCGTCGCATCGAAGCCGACCAGAAGACTGCTGGCGGCATTATCATCCCCGACAGCGCTCAGGAAAAGCCAAGCGAAGGGGAAATCATCGCCGTGGGCGAGGGCAACCGTGACGATGACGGCGATCGCATCCCGCTCGACGTGAAGGTCGGCGACCGCGTGCTGTTCGGCAAGTGGTCGGGCACCGAAGTCAAGATTGGCGGCGAAGACCTGCTGATCATGAAGGAAAGCGACATCATGGGTATTGTTGGCTGAGCCGACTGACACCCCCCGCTTTCAATCCATAACTTATTCTCAGGAGAAACAATCATGGCTGCCAAGGACGTAAAGTTCGGCCGCGAAGCCCGCGAAGGCATTCTGCGCGGCGTCGACATCCTCGCCAATGCTGTCAAGGTGACCCTCGGCCCCAAGGGCCGCAACGTCGTCATCGACAAGAGCTTCGGCGCACCGCGCATCACCAAGGACGGTGTGAGCGTCGCCAAGGAAATCGAGCTCAAGGACAAGTACGAGAACATGGGCGCGCAGATGCTACGCGAAGTCGCCAGCAAGGCGAACGACAGCGCGGGTGACGGCACCACCACCGCCACCGTGCTCGCCCAGGCAATCGTCAACGAAGGCATGAAGTCGGTCGCGGCCGGCATGAACCCG
>JBJTSG010000218.1:0-3221 GCA_046076505.1 Erythrobacter sp.
AGACGAAGCGCGGCGGCTGCAAGAGGTTGTCGTGACGCTTCCAGTAGCGGCTCATGGTCCGCGCGAGCGCCATGTTGCCGGCGAGCTCGGCGTCCATCAGCGCCTCGACCACGCCGTCGTCCGCCTCGGTGAGCTTGCCGGCGAGTTCGCCCGCGCCCAAGGCCGGCAGGAACAGCGCGCCACTGATCGGCGTGCCCCCCTTGGTGTAGTCCTCGAGCGCGGCTTCCATGCCGGCCGGGTCCTTTCGGCTGAAGCGGGTGATGCTGAGCTTGTCCGACAGGCCCATCGCCGCACAGCGCTTCTCGGCGATGGCGACGTCGGCGGCGCGCGGCAGGCCGAGCAGGACCTGCGCCCCGCAGGCGAGCTGCACCTGCGCGATCTCCAGCGCCTCCTCCCAGTCGTCGCCCGCCGCGATCAGCACGGCCAAACCCGTGCCGTCCATCGAGCGCATGGTCGGCCGGGCGAGATAGGTCGCGCGCTCCTCCTTGCGCACGGTCATCCCATGGGTGACCTCGAAGTCGTGGCCGTTGTAGGCCGCGCTCTCGTCGCTGCCGAGGAACACGCAGGTCGTGGCGATGTCGGTGGGTGTGGGGAAGGTCTTCGCTCTGGCGTTCCCGCCCGTCGCGCGTTCCAGGCTCATCATGTCGAAGAACTGATTCGCGGTTGTCCCCTGCTCGTCGCCGCGCGCGGTGTCCATCGCGGCGAAGACGGTGCGGATCCGCTCGCTCTCGATCGGGCCGGGGTAGACGAGGTTCACCCGGATGCCCTTGGGCCCGAGCTCCAGCGACAATTCGCGGCTCCACGCGTTCATCGCCGCCTTGGGGACGACATAGGCCGCGCGAGCGTAGTAGGGCGTGCGGCTGAAGATCGTCGAGACGTTGATGATCGAGCCGCCTTCCGGAATGTGCTCGGCCGCGACCCGCGCGACGTTGAAGGCGACGCCGAAGATATTCCTGAGGGCATCCGGCACGGTCTCGCCGTCGGTCGCACCCTTCTTCTGGAGCGCGGCCAACTCCTCCGCCGACAGGGGAAGGTTCTCGATCGGCTGCTTGGGCCCGGCGCTCCCGGCGTTGTTGACGAGGATGTCGATCCGGCCGAACTGCTTCACGACCTCGGCCATCGCGGCGCGCACCGAGGCGATGTCGCCGCCGTCGAGCGCCACGGTGGCAAGCCGCGCGGGATCGGCGCCGGTCGCCTTGAGCAGCGCCTCGGCCGCGGCCTTGGTGCGATCCGGGGTGCGGCCCGTCATCACGACGGTTGCGCCTTCTGCAAGATAGTGCGTGACGATATGGCCGCCGAGATTTCCTGCGGCGCCGGTCACGACGGCGATCTTGCCGGCCAGACGGCCGGGGACATCGCCCTGGAGCGCAGGCGCAGCGGCAGCGGTTTTCGACTTCGCCATGAAACTCTCCTCACAAAATTGCCGCGAAGGCAGGCTTCGCTTCCGTTTTCGTTCAATCTCTGGGGAGGAGAGGTCCGAACGTTTCAAAAATCGCAACGCGGTGTCAAGGCTCCGGTTCCCCGGCCGGCCCCGCAGCCCCCGAAGCGGCCCACGCCTCGAGCAGCGCATCGCGGCTCCTGAGGCCCAGTTCCGGGAGCGCATGGTTGACCACGTAGGTCGAGCCGGTGTGCCGGTTGTCCTACATCGCCTGGTGCGCTTCGGGCAAGCCGTCCCACGACACCACCTCGGGTTCGGTCACCTCGAGCAGCCCGGCGGCGATCATGTCGTTCATCCGCGCGACTTCGTAGGCGTTGCAGAGGTGCGTGCCGAAGATGTTGGCGGTCGGCATGTAGATGCGCCGCTGCCGCGTCCAGACCTGCGGCGCGTAGAAGGTGAAGCGGCACCCCGTCAGATCCTCGGCGAAGATCACCCGCCCGGTGAAGGGCTTCACCAGCGAGGTCGAGATGCCGAGCGTGTCCTGCCCGGCCCGCTCGAACACAAGGTCCGGGCTGCCGCGCGGATTGTCGGGCGAACGCAGGATCTTGCCCACGGCCGAGCCGAAGGGCTTCATCACCCGGTCCTGATAGTCGCGCACCGCTGCCTTGAAGACCTCGATATCGGCCTTGGCGTCGGGCAGGCGCGGCATGGTGTCGGGCCAGTGGAAGTTCGCGCCTTCGCGCCGGCGGATGCTTTCGAGCGAGACGATCCCCTCGATCGCGTCCTCGAGGCCCAACGATTGCAGGAATTCGCGCTGCCCGTCGGTGGTGGTGGCGATGACCGACTTGGCATTGAAGCGCCGCGCGGCCTCGATCATTTCGAGCCCGGTTTCGTCGAGCAATTCGGACGAGCCCGGCCCGTAGAAAATCAGTACCGCCTCGCCGCCGCGCAGGGCCGCACGGCGGAGCATTTCCTCGGGGCTTGCCGTGCCCGGCTTGCCCATGAAGCTGAAGTGGTAGCCCGACGAGGCGCCGTAGAAAGCGAGCGTGCCGCCTTCCGCGAGCAGCTGGAACGAGCGCGGGAAGGCGGTCTCGCCGGCGTGGCTGACGACGTAATCGGCGAGCTTTCCGCCGTTCAGCGCCTTGTAGGCCTCGACCAGCGGCGCGCCTGCCGCTTCCCATGCTTGCGCCTCGGCCTTGTCCTCGGGTACCACGGTGAACAGGCTCGCGAGCGCCGGATCCTTGCGGTTGATCGCCCCGACCGCGCCCTGCACCTTGGTGATGAACTGCGCGCGTTCCTCGGAGGACACGAGCCCCGTCACCTGCAAGCCGGTGCGCACCGAGCTTCTCAGCGCGTCGAGCCCCGTCCCCGTTGCCGCGCCTTCGACGAACAGCGTCCGGCCCGGTGCGATCTGGAGCGTCGTGAACAAGCAGCGCGCGATGGTGCCGAGGTTGAGCACGTAGCTCCCCGCCTGCTCGAGCGTCAGATCGGGCGGCACCTTGTGCATCTGCGGGGCCTGGACGGTGAGGAACTGCGCGTGGCTCCCCGTCTCGGTCTCGTAGCCCTGAATGGAGAAATCGGCATACATCGGATCATTGCCGACCAGCGGGCTGAGAAGATCATTGGTGCCCGAATAGACCGTCACCAGATCGCCGACCTTGATCCGCCCCTGCGCGCGCGTCTCGGACCCAAGCGCCGCGACCAGCGCGATCCCGCCCGATCCGGTGATCTGCACGTCCTCCTCGTGGGCGTCAAAAGGCGAGACGGGGATGCCGGTCAGCGCCCAGATGTCGTTGAAGTTGACCTCGCTCGTCAGCATGTAGAGCAGCGCCTCGTTGGGCGC
>JBJTSG010000219.1:0-6095 GCA_046076505.1 Erythrobacter sp.
ACAGCTCGGTCTCGCGCCCGCCTTCGCCGCTGCAATCGGTGAGCTTGCCGGGCAGGCGCAGTTTCTTGGCGTTGGTCGCGGTCTTGCGCTTGATCTCGCGTTCCTGCTTGCGCTTGAGGCGCTCGTCCATCCGCTCCATCACTTCGCCGAGCAGCGCCTTCCCGCGCTCCATGTTGTCGGTGAGGAAGTGGTCGAAGTGGTCGCGCACCGCGTTCTCGACGAGCCGCGCGGCCTCGGGCGAAGTGAGGCGGTCCTTGGTCTGCGACTGGAACTGCGGATCGCGGATGAAGACGCTGAGCATCACCTCGGCGCCGGTCATCACGTCATCGGCGGTGATGTCCTTGGCCTTTTTCTGGCCGACCAGCTCGCCGAAGGCCCTGAGAGCGCGGGTGAGGGCGGTGCGCAGGCCCTGTTCATGCGTTCCCCCGTCGGGGGTGGGCACGGTGTTGCAATACCAGCTTGTCGCACCGTCGGAATAGAGCGGCCAGGCGATCGCCCATTCGACCCGGCCCTGCTGCACGCCGTCGACGGCGGGGAAATCCTGGGAGCCGGCGAAGGGCTGGGCGGTCACGCATTCTCGGCCGCCGATCTGCTCGTCGAGATGATCGGCGAGCCCACCGGGAAACTTGAACACCGCCTCGGCGGGCACATCCTCGGAGGCGAGCGAGGGTGCGCACTTCCAGCGGATTTCCACACCTGCGAAGAGGTAGGCCTTGGAGCGCGCGAGCTTGAACAGACGCTTCGCGTTGAAGCTCCTCTCGCCGAAGATCTCGGTGTCGGGAACGAAGGTGACCGTGGTGCCGCGCCGGTTGGGTGTCGCCCCGAGGTTCTGGATCGGCCCTTGCGTCTGGCCCCGCGAGAACTCCTGCGCATAGAGCTGCTTGTCGCGCGCCACCTCGACACGGGTGAAGGAGGACAGCGCACTGACGACGCTCACCCCCACGCCGTGGAGACCCCCGCTCGTCGCATAGGCCTTGCCCGAGAACTTGCCCCCCGAGTGCAGCGTCGAGAGGATCACCTCCAAGGTCGACTTGCCGGGGAACTTGGGATGCTCGTCAACCGGGATGCCGCGGCCGTTGTCGGCGATCGAGAGGCGGTTGCCTTCCTCCAATCGCATCTCGATCCGCGTCGCGTGGCCCGCGACCGCCTCGTCCATCGCGTTGTCGAGCACCTCCGCGGCGAGGTGGTGGAAGGCGCGGTCATCGGTGCCGCCGATATACATGCCCGGCCGGCGGCGCACCGGCTCAAGCCCCTCGAGCACCTCGATCGCGCTGGCGTTGTAGTCGCCGCTCGAGGTCGGGGTGTTGGCGAAGAGGTCGTCGGGAGAGGTGTCGGCCATGGGCGCGCTATACAGGCGCGCGCGGGCCCCTCACAAGCCACCCCCCGGCATTATACTCACTTCCCGAAACCGGTCGGGGCAGGGTCGACCGCCTTCACGTCGCCCGCCCTGACTTCGCGCACCTCAAGTGCGCGTTCGACCACGCCGTTGCCGGCGAAGCGGAAAGCCCCGTCGACCCCGAGGAAGCCGCCGCGGTCGTAGAGCGCGTTTCTCGGGAAGGGCGTGCCGACCTTCCAGTCGCGCGCGACCCGCAAGGTGAGCAACACCGCATCGTAGCCCAGCGTCGCGACGCGGTAGGGCTGGCCGCCGAAGCGCGCCGCGTAGCTTTCGGCGAAGCGGCCGTAGCGCTGGTCGGAGACGGCGGCGAACAGCGCGCCGTCGAGCGCCGGGGTGCGGGTCAGCGCCGCCTCGCCGCTCCACAGCTCGGTGCCGATGATCCGGGTGCGGGCGCGCCCCTTGTTGAGCTCGCCCGCGGCATCGACGCTGAGGCGCGCGCTGTCGGCGATCAGCACGGTGTCGTAGCCCGCGGCGGCCTTCAGCCGCGAGGCGGCGCTGACGATAGAGGTGTTGCCGCGCGCGTAGCTTTCCTTGCGGACGAGCGCCCCCCCGAATTCGCGCAGGGAGTTCTCGAGAGCCGAGATCGCGCGCGTGCCGTAGTCGCCGTCGGGCGCGAGCACGGCGAAGCGCGCGGCGCCCTTGCCGCGGGCATATTGCACGGTGCGGCGGATCGACTGCTCGGGCATGTGGCCGATCACGAAGACGTCGGGAGAAGCGACCGCGGGATCGTTGACGAAAGCGATCACGGGCACATTGGCCGGGCGCGCGGCGGCCTGGACGGCGGGGACGGCATCGGCCGTCAGCGGCCCGAGGATCAGCCGGTTGCCGTCTGCGATCGCCTTGCGCGCAGCGCTCGCGACGCCGCCCGAGGTGTCGTAGGTGGTGATGCGCAGGTTGTCGGACTTGGTGTCGAGCAGCGCCATCGTGGTCGCATTGGCAATCGCCTGGCCGACCGCCGCGGTGTCGCCCGACAGCGGGACAAGGAGCGCGATGCGATGGCGCCCGGTATCGGTCGGGAGCGCGGTCTCGGAGGGTTCCGGCGACGGCGGCGGGGCGGTGGTCGCAGGGCCGCTCGCCTTGGGGATTACCTGGCACCCCGCCATCAGCAGCGCCGCGCCGCCCAATGCGAGGTGGCGCATCGTTACTGCGCCCGTCATCCCGCCGAGCCACCCGGCCGCGCGGGCCCCACCTGAAAGCTTCATTCTTGCCGACCCCTTTATCGTGCTCCATGAACCTGCGCCATGGAGCTGCCGTCTTTCCCCGCAGGGACCCTCGAGCCGGGAATCTATATCGTCGCGACGCCGATTGGCAACTTGGGCGACATCACGCTTCGGTCGGTGCAGGTGCTGGGCGCGGCCGCAACGGTCGCCTGCGAGGACACGCGCGTAACCGGCAAGCTCCTGAAACATCTGGGAATCAAGGCGCGGCTCCAGCGGTTGGACGATCATGCCTCGCCCGAGACGCGTGCCCGGATCATCGACGAGGCGAGGCATACGGCGGTCGCATTGGTGTCGGACGCGGGCACGCCGCTGATCTCCGATCCCGGCTACCGGCTGGTGCGCGAGGCGCGCGCCGCCGGGGTGACGGTGACGAGCATTCCGGGGCCTTGCGCTGCTGTGTCCGCCCTGGCGATGGCGGGGCTGCCGAGCGACCGCTTCCTGTTTGCAGGCTTCCTGCCGGTCAAGGACAAGGCGCGGACGGAGGCTCTGGAGGTGCTCGCGGACGTCGCGGCGACGCTGGTGTTCTACGAGACTGCACCGCGGCTCGAACGCTCGCTGACGGCCATCGCCGAACTCTGGCCGAAGCGCGAGGTCGCTGTCGCGCGCGAGCTCACAAAGCTCCACGAGGAGTGCCGCACCGGCACCGCCGCGAGCCTTGCGGCGCACTATGCCGCACATCCCCCCAAGGGCGAGATCGTGCTGCTGGTCGGGCCGCCTGCGGAGAGCGAGGCCCCCGTGCTTGACACCGATGCGCTGCTGCGCACCGCGCTTGAGCAAGCCGGGCCGGGCAAGGCGGCCGGCATCGTGGCGAAACA
The DNA here is from genome assembly GCA_046076505.1 of Erythrobacter sp. Taxonomy (GTDB): domain Bacteria; phylum Pseudomonadota; class Alphaproteobacteria; order Sphingomonadales; family Sphingomonadaceae; genus Erythrobacter. The sequence goes on from JBJTSG010000219.1 coordinate 3,432, forward strand.
GACCGGCATCGATCGCGCCACCCTCTACGCCCGCGCGCTGGAACTGAAAGGCGAATGAGAGCGCCCCGTACACCCGAGCAGCGGCACGAGGCCGACCAACGCGGCCGGCAGGGCGAAGCCGAGGCGGCGATGTACCTCGCCCAGAACGGCTGGCGCGTGGTCGCCGAAAGGGTGAAGACGAAGCGCGGCGAAATCGACCTCATCGCGAAACGCACCGGCCTCGTCGCCTTCGTCGAGGTGAAGTGGCGGGCGCGGGGCGCGGACCTCGCGGAAGCGATCGACGAACGCCGCCTCGCCCGTGTCGCCGCTGCTGTCGAACTGGTCTGGCAGGACTATGCCACCGGGGGCGAGGACATCCGCATCGACGTCATCCTGCTTGCACCCGGTCGCAAGCCGACCCACATCGAGAACGCCTGGATGCCCTTTGGATGAACCGCCTTCTTGTCCGATCGCCCTGAGCTTGTCGAAGGGCTGCCTTTCTGCTTCCGGGCAAGCAAACAACAATAACAGCCCTTCGACAGGCTCAGGGCGAACGGAGATTGTGAGATGACCTTGCGCGTCGCCGTCCAGATGGACCCCATCGACCGGATCAACATCGCCGGCGACAGCTCCTTCGCGCTGATGCTAGCGGCTCAGGCGCGCGGCTACGCGGTGTTCGAGTACAATGTCGAAAGCCTCACCCTCGACGAGGACGACCGCCTGTTCGCGCACGCTTTCCCGGTGACGGTGCAGCGCGTCGTCGGCGATCACTTCACCCGCGGCGAGCAGGTGCGGCTCGATCTCGGCAAGGACGTCGACGTCGTCCTGATGCGCCAGGATCCGCCGTTCCACATGGGCTACATTACGGCGACGCACCTGCTCGAGCGGATCGGCAAGGAGACGCTGGTCGTCAACGACCCGGCCAATGTTCGCAACAGTCCCGAGAAGGTGATGGTGCTGGGCTACCGCCGCTTCATGCCGCCGACGCTGGTGACGCGCAGCGTGGACGAGGTGCGGCGCTTCATGGCGAAGCATGGTTCGGTGGTGGTCAAGCCCATCCACGGCAACGGCGGCAAGGCGATCTTCCGCGTGCCCGAGACGGGCGAGAACCTCACCGCGCTGTTCGAGGTGTTCAACCAGACCTGGCCCGAGCCGCACATGGTCCAGCCCTTCCTCCCCGAGGTGCGCGAGGGCGACAAGCGCATCGTCCTTGTCGACGGCGAGGTCGCGGGCGCGATCAACCGCGTGCCGGGCGAGGGCGAGTTTCGGAGTAACCTCGCGATGGGCGGCAGCGCGCAGCCCACCGAACTCACGACGCGCGAACAGGAAATCTGCGCCGCACTCGGGCCCGACCTGAAGCGCCTCGGCCTCACTTTCGTCGGTATCGACGTGATCGGCGGGAAATGGCTCACCGAAATCAACGTAACGTCCCCCACGGGCATCGTGGCGATTGACCGCTTCAACAACACCGACACAGCCGCCATGATCTGGGACGCGATCGAGCGGCGGGTTGCGGCGATGGCGACGCCATGATAGGTATGTAGCGTCCGCTACAAGGAGTCGCCGCCCATGGCCGACCTGCTCGCCATCGTCACCGCCGTCATCGACGCTGTCGCCGCGAAGGATTACGACACCGCGCTCGCGCATTTCACCGAGGATTGCGAATACACCAACCTACCGATGGGCAGCGTCATCGGCCCTGCCGCCGTGCGCGCGGTGCTCGAACCATTCTTCACGCCCACCATCGAGAACGCACTCGAGGTGCTGCGCACCGCCACCCAGGACGACACCGTGTTCACCGAGCGGCTCGACCGCCATCGCATCGCTTCGGGATGGGTAGAGCTTCCGGTCACCGGGGTTTTCGTGTTTCGGGGGGAACAAATCGCCGTTTGGCGCGAATACTTCGATCTCGGCACCTTGCTGCGCCAATGGCCGGAGCTGGCGGCCAGCGTGACCTGAGGGCTACGCTGGGTCAGGGTGCGGGGTGGCCGGAATACTCACACACCGAAAGTTCGCAAGCGACCCCATGACCGCCTTCTTCCTCCAGTTGCTCGACCGGGGCGGCTATGTCGGCATCTTCCTGCTGATGATGGCCGAGAACGTTTTTCCGCCGATCCCTTCCGAGGTAATCATGGGCGGGGCCGGCGTGCTGGTTGCGCGTGGACAGATGACCTTTCTCACCGTCTGGCTTGTCGCGACCGCCGGAACGCTCGCGGGTAAATGCAGGTCGACAGCATCAGCGCGGTCGAGCGCGCGCATCACCTCATCCTGCATGCGCGGCTCGACGGCTACGAGCCCGCGCACCTCGCCCATCACGCCGAGAAGTCGCGCACGCTGTTCGAACATTGGACGCACGACGCGAGCGTCATCCGCAGCGACTGGCTTCCGTGGTGGACGCACCGCTTCGAGCGAAGCCGCGCGCGCCTGCGTCAAAGCGCGTGGATGCGCGAGCGGCTCGGGCGCAACTGGCGGAAGACGCTCGCGCAGGTCCGCGCGGCGCTCGACGAGCGCGGACCGCTCGCGACCCGCGATTTCCCGCGTCCCGCGCGCCTCGGCAAGAGCGAGGGCTGGTGGGACTGGTCGCCGCACAAGGCCGCGCTCGAGTTTCTCTGGCGCACGGGCGAGGTCGCCGTCCACTCGCGCCGCGGCTTCGAGAAGATCTACGACCTCGCGGAACGCGTGTAC
>JBJTSG010000220.1:0-4252 GCA_046076505.1 Erythrobacter sp.
AACGTCGCCGACCTCGGGCTGGGCGCGTGACCGAAGCCGAGGCGGCTGATTTCAAGCGGCTGTGCGGCAACACCGCGTTTCGCCTGTTTCTCTACCGCATGATGCGCGAGGCTGGGGTGTTCTCCGCCTCCACCGAGCGGCTGGAATACCGCGAGGGGCAGCGCGCGCTGGCGCTGTGGGCGCTGGCTGAGGTCGAGGCCGCGCAGGGGACACCGAGCCCCGATGGCCTGCCCGTTCTCGGCTCGATTCAAATACTGACGGCCTTCGCGCAATCGGCGTCCAAGGAGAAAAACCTTGGCAGACGAAGCGACCCCTACCACGACCTCGGAAGCGGTGACGACGACGGAGACGGCGACCCCGAATGACGGGATCGGCGAAACCGCGCTCGGTGGCGCGACCGTCGAGGGTGAGGGCGCTGACACCGATCCCGATACCAACGCTGCGGCTCAGGCCGAAGCGGAAAAGGACGGCGCCGCGGGTGAGGAGGGCGAAAGCGACGCCGCCCCCGTAGTCCCCGAGAAATACGAGCTGACCGCAAGCGAAGGCCAGCCCGACCTCGACCCCGCCGCGCTCGAAGCAGCCACCCCGGTGTTCCAGGAACTCGGCCTGACGAATGAGCAGGCGCAGAAGCTGATCCCGGTGGCCGAGCAATTCGCGGCGTCGATCACCGACACCCTCAACAAACAGATCCTCGAAAGCGTCGCCACCGAGCGCGCGGCATGGCTGAACGAAGCCAAGGCTGACGAAGAAATCGGCGGCAATCGCTGGGACACCAGCCTCGTCACCGCTGCCAAGGCGCTCGACACGCTGGGTTTCCCCAAGGGCTCGCCGCTGCGCAACCTGCTCGATGACAGCGGTCTCGGCAACCATCCCGAGATGATCCGCGCCTTCGTCAAGGTGGGCCGCGCGATCTCCGAAGATTCCGATTTCCCCCGTTCAGGTGCGGCGACGACGGGCGCGCGCTCCGCTGCCGAAACCCTCTACCCGTCTTCGAAGTGACAGGAGTTTAGACGATGGCCCTTCTCCCTGCCGGCCAGCTCACCCTCGCGGATTGGGCCAAGCGCCAAGACCCGGACGGCAAGATCCCTGCCGTTGCCGAACTGCTCTCGCAGACCAATGAAATCCTCGAAGATGCCGTGTTCATGGAGGGCAACCTACCCACCGGCCACCGCGTCACGATCCGCACCGGCCTGCCCGACGTCTACTGGCGCTCGATCAACCAGGGTGTGCCGGTCAGCAAGTCGACCACCGCCACGATCGACGAAGCCGTGGGCATGCTCGAAGCGCGCTCGCACGTTGACGTCGAACTGGCCAAGCTGAACAGCAACACCGCCACTTTCCGCTTGTCCGAGGACTTCGCGTTCCTCGAAGCGATGAATCAGGCGCAGGCACGCACCATGTTCTACGGCAACCCGGCGACCGACGCGCGCCAGTATCTCGGCCTTGCGCCGCGCTACTCGGCGATCTCGGGTGCGGGCAACGCGCAGAACATCATCCCGGGCGGCGGCGCCTCGACCAACAACACCTCGATCTACCTTGTGGTGTGGGGCGAAAACACCGTGTTCTGCCCCTTCCCCAAGGGTTCGCAGGCCGGGCTCTCGCATCAGGACCTCGGCGAGGAGTCGGTGCCGGATGCGAGCAACAACTTTTATCAGGCACTGCGCACGCTCTACCAGTGGAAGAACGGCCTCGTCGTCAAGGACTGGCGCTATGTGGTTCGCATCTGCAACATCAACACCGCGAACCTCGTGGCCGAATCGTCGGCCGCGAACCTCATAAAGCTGATGAGCCGCGCGCTCGACCGCATCCCGAACATGGGGGCCGGCCGCGCCGCGTTCTACATGAACCGCACGGTCTACTCGATGCTCCGCATTCAGGCGCTGAACACCAGCCAGAACGCGGTCACCATCGAAAGCGGCCTGAACCAGTTCGGCAACGCGGCTCGCTGGGCCTCGTTCCAGGGCGTGCCGCTGCGCAAGTGCGACCAGCTCCTCAACACCGAAGCGACCGTCTCGTAAGCGGCGTCTGAAACGGAGACTCTACCATGATCCTTGATCGCAACCTCATCGTTTCCGGTTCGGTGGGCGGGACCGCCATCTCGCCCTTGATCACCGGGCAGGCTGTGACGGCCACCGCCGTCTCGATCGACAGCATCGACCTGTCGCAGAACCGCGACCTGTTCAATGGCAACGACATGGTCAAGCTGCGCATCAGCCTTCCGGCTGCATTCGCAACCCTGACCTCGCTGGCCTTTGAAATCGTGCAGGCGGATGATGCGGCGCTGACCTCGAACGTCACTGTCGTGGGTTCGTCGGGGCCAGTCCCGCTGGCGCAGCTGACGCTTGGCCGTCGCTTCGTCATCGAAGGCAATGCGCGCATCGGCTCGAACGGCCAGCGCTTCCTCGGCGCGCGCTACACTGTTGGCGGCTCGAACGCGACTGCGGGCTCGGTGTTCGCTGAGTTCGGTGATCAAGTGCAGGACAACAAGGCCTACCCCGTGGGTTACGCCGTCCTCTGATAAGTCTGGGTCGGAGCGTCTGTCCCCTTGGGCGCTCCAGCTCACCAACAAGGGTGAACCATCATGGCCAAATACAAAGTCCTCGAAACCTCGTTCATCGGCAACGCCATCGTGGATGCTGGTGCGATTATCGAACTTGAACTGCCGGAAGGCGTCGAGCCCGGTGAGAACGTCGAACTGGTCGATCCGCTCGATCACGACGGCAACGGCAAGAAGGGCGGTTCCAAGCCCAAGCCCGCCACCGACGCCGAATAACCGAACTGGAGGCCGCGGCCATGAAGCTGACAAGCATGAAGCGGGATAGCGAGGGCGACTGCTGGGGCCCCGATACCAACCGCTTCGGCTATGGCCTCCAGCTCAATCTCGACGACGATCAGTGCGAGGCGCTCGGAATTGCCAAGACCATGGCGGTCGGCACGAAGGTGACGGTGCAGGCCATGGCGATCGTGGTGCGCTCGGGCGAATGCCTTGAGCCGGACGGCAAGGGCGTGACGGTGTCGCTCCAGATCACCGACATGGGCCTGCAGGCGCAGGGCAAGATGTCGAACGCCGCGCAGATGATCTACGGAGACGATTGATGTCCACGCTTGAGTTTTTCAATGAGGCGTCGGGCCAGTCGAGCCTTCACACCCGCGTTTCGGTGCAGAACCCGCTTCCGGTTTCGGGCATCGGCTACCCTGCTGGGGCGACGCCGTTGTCGGCATCCTCGGGCAATCAGGCCAATGCCAACGCCGTGGCGACGCTGGCGGGTGCTCCGGGGCAGACGACCTATATCACGGGCTTTCAGATCACGGGCGGCGGGGCAACCGCTTCGGCGCTCGTCTCCCCCACGGTGGCGGGACTGCTTGGCGGCACGGCGACCTATACCTATGGCGTGGTGGCTGGCGCGACCGCTGCCAATCCGACGTTGCAGGTGACGTTCTCGCCCGCAATTCCGGCTTCGGCGCTCAATACCGCAATCGTCGTCACCGCTCCGGCTTTTGGCGCGGGCAGCACGAATGCGACGGTGACGGCGCAGGGCTATCGCCTCTAGGCTCGATTCAATCGGCGCTGGCGCTGCCCTACGCCGCTGCTATGGCCATCTCGCTCACTATCTGCAATCTGGCGTTGGGCGATGTCCGCGCGCCAGCCATCAGCGATCCTGGCGACGCTTCGGTCGAGGCGCAATACTGCCGCCTCTACTACCCCCACGCGCTCGACGTCATGCTCGACGATTACTGCTGGAACTGGACGAAGAAGATCGCGCCGCTCGCCGCGCTGGCAACGAATGAGCGCTCGACCGAATGGCAATATGCCTATGCCCTGCCGGACAACTGCGCGAAGGCGCTGCGCATCATCCCTTCGGCGATCTGGGTCAGCGACTTCTACAACTGGCGCTACTACGACGCGGCCCCGCCGACGTTCTGGTCGCAATTCATCGTCGAGAATGGGGCGCTCTACACCAACGTCTCCGATGCGGTGCTGGAATACTCCGAAAGCGTGGCAGAAGAAGCCAAGTTTCCGCCGCTGTTCCGTGAGGCGCTGCGCCGGACGCTGGCCGCGTTCCTCGCCGTCCCGCTGCGCGACAGTGCCGAAATGGAAGCCCGCCTCGAGAAGAAGGCGGCTGCTGCGCGCGAACAGGCGATGGCCGTTGACATGAACCGCGCCGAGGTGCTCCGGGACGTCGACGACGTCGCTTTCGCGAGGCGCTGATGGGCTTCCGTGTCGGGCAGGCCGTGTTCGCCAAGGGGGAGA
>JBJTSG010000221.1:0-2855 GCA_046076505.1 Erythrobacter sp.
GCTCGAGCCCGACATGGCACGCTGCGCTGAAATCGATACCGAGCGCTGTAATCGGGTTGCCGCTCGCCCGCTCCTCGCGGGCGATGGTCGCGGCGACCGCGTCCCAGCCTGCAAGCGCTAGCGCCTCGGGCTGCGTGGCGAGCGCGATGTCGACTATCTTCAGGCCCTGGTCGGCGATCGCCTCCAGCCCCTGCCGCACCAGCGCGAGCGCCGCCTCGGGCTCGCCCCGACGCAGCATCGCCTCGAGCCGCCAGCGAAATCCGTCCTGTTCCTCCCTGTCCGCAAAGGCGCGTTGCATGGCGAGGTCCTCTTGTTGTTAGCCGGTCCTGTTAACACGCAAGGCCTTGCCAAGTGATTACGAGCGCGCCGCGCCGTCCCCGCGCTCGCCCCACGGGATTTGCCGGGCCCACTGGATTTACCGGGTCACCTCGCCTAGAGGCGCGCCTTCGCTTCCCCAATGCTTCGGAACCATCGGCTAATGCACCCCTATCGCACGCACACCTGCGCCCAGCTTTCCTCGGACCACGTTGGCGAGACCGTCCGCCTCTCAGGCTGGATCCACCGCAAGCGCGACCACGGCGGCGTGCTGTTCGTCGACCTGCGCGATCATTACGGCATCACCCAGATCGTCGCCGACAGCGACAGTGCGGCGTTGCCCGTGCTCGAGGGCCTGAGGGTCGAGAGCGTCGTCACCATCGAGGGCACGGTCAAGGCGCGCGTGCCCGAGACGGTGAACCCGAACCTCGCGACCGGCGCGATCGAGGTCTTCGCGCGCGGCGTCACGGTGCAGAGCGCGGCCGAAGAGCTGCCGATGCCGGTCGCCGACGAGCAGCCTTACCCCGAGGATATCCGCCTCAAGTACCGCTTCCTCGACCTGCGCCGCGAGACGCTCCACCGCAACATCATGACCCGCGTCGCGGTGATCGCCGACATGCGGGCTCGGATGGCGGCGGCGGGGTTCAACGAGTTCTCGACCCCGATCCTCACCGCTTCTTCGCCCGAGGGCGCGCGCGACTTCCTCGTGCCGAGCCGCATCCATGCGGGCAAGTTTTACGCGCTCCCGCAGGCGCCGCAGCAGTACAAGCAGCTGCTGATGGTGGCGGGCTTCGACCGCTATTTCCAGATCGCCCCCTGCTTCCGCGACGAGGACCCGCGTGCCGACCGCCTGCCAGGCGAGTTCTACCAGCTCGACCTCGAAATGAGCTTCGTGACGCAGGAAGAGGTGTGGGAGACGATGGAGCCGGTGATCCAGGGCACCTTCGCCGCCTTTGCGGGCGACAAGGCCGTGACCCCGGCGGGCGAATTCCCGCGCATCCGCTATGACGAGGCGATGCTCAAGTATGGCTCGGACAAGCCCGATCTGCGCAACCCGCTGATCATCAGCGACGTGTCCTCGCACTTCACCCAGTCCGGTTTCGGCCTGTTCGAGAAGATCGTCGGCGGCGGCGGTGTCGTGCGCGCGATCCCCGCGCCCGCGACCCACGAGAAGAGTCGCAAGTTCTTCGACGACATGAACGACTGGGCGCGCAAGGAAGGCTATGCGGGCCTTGGCTACGTGACCCGCAAGGGCGGGGAATTCGGCGGCCCGATCGCCAAGAACCACGGGCCCGAGCGCATGGCTGAACTCTACGCCGAATTGGGCCTTGGCGAGAATGACGGGCTGTTCTTCGCCGCTGGCAAGGAAGCTGACGCCGCCAAGCTCGCCGGTGCCGCACGCATCCGTGTGGGCGAGGAGCTCGGCCTCATCGACGAGAGCCGGTTCGAGCTGTGCTGGATCGTCGACTTCCCGTTCTACGAATGGAACGAGGACGAGAAGAAGGTCGACTTCTCCCACAACCCCTTCTCGATGCCGCAGGGCGGGATCGAGGCATTGGAGGGGCAGGACCCGCTCACCATCAAGGCCTACCAGTACGATCTGGTCTGCAACGGCTACGAGATCGCGAGCGGCTCGATCCGCAACCACAAGCCCGAAACGATGGTCAAGGCCTTCGAGATCGTCGGCCTCTCCAAGGCGGATGTGGAAGAACGCTTCGGCGGCATGTACCGCGCCTTCCAGTACGGCGCGCCGCCGCACGGGGGCATGGCCGCAGGCGTCGACCGCATCATCATGCTGCTGTGCGGCGCCAGAAACTTGCGCGAAATTTCGCTCTTCCCGATGAACCAGCGCGCCGAGGACCTCCTCATGGGTGCGCCGTCGCCGGCTGAGCCGCGCGCCCTTCGCGAACTGCACCTGCGCGTCGTCGAGCCGCAGGCCAAGCCGACGGCGGGGTAGGGGCTCAGGCCCCTTCCAGGCCCGCGAGGAAGGCCGCGACATTGCGGCCCAGCGCCTCGACGGCGTAGCCGCCCTCCATCACCGCCAGGGTGGGGAGGGCGAGGGTCGCCACCGCCGCGCCGATGCGGTGCATGTCGTCCGTGGTGAGCGCGAAGTGCGAGATCGGGTCCTCGGCGAAGGTGTCCGCGCCGTAGCTGACGATCAGCGTCTTTGCGCCGAAGGCGGCAATCGCCTCCAGCGCCTTCCCGAGCGCGCCCTCGTAGCCGGCCCACTGCGTGCCCCGCGGCAGCGGCAGGTTGAGGTTCGCGCCTTCCCCGTCGCCCGTCCCGCGCTCGTCGGTGTGGCCCCAGTAGTAGGGGTAGTCCATCAAGGGATCGGCGTGGATCGAGGCGAAGAACACGCCCCCGTCTTCGTAGAAGATATCCTGCGTGCCGTTGCCGTGGTGGTAGTCGACATCGAGCACCGCCACCGGTCCCATGCCCCGCGCCGCGGCCGCCCGCGCGGCGATGGCGGCGTTGTTGAGATAGCAATAGCCCCCGAAGTAGTCCGCGCCCGCATGGTGCCCGGGCGGGCGGCACAGGGC
>JBJTSG010000222.1:0-5924 GCA_046076505.1 Erythrobacter sp.
GGTGAAGGCGATCAAGGGCGTCTCGGAAGAGACCACCACGGGCGTGATGCGCCTCTACCAGATCGCCAAGCAGGGCAAGCTGCCGTTCCCGGCGATCAACGTGAACGATTCGGTCACCAAGTCGAAGTTCGACAACCTCTATGGTTGCAAGGAATCGCTGGTCGATGCGATCCGCCGCGCGACCGACGTGATGCTGGCCGGCAAGGTCGCCTGCGTCGCGGGCTACGGCGATGTCGGCAAGGGCTCGGCAGCGTCGCTGCGTGACGGCGGCGCGCGCGTGATGGTGACCGAGATCGACCCGATCTGCGCCCTCCAGGCCGCGATGGACGGCTTTGAAGTCGTCACCATGGAAGAGGCCGTCAAGCGCGCCGACATCTTCGTGACCGCCACCGGCAACGAAGACGTGATCACCGCCGAACACATGCAGGCGATGAAGCCGATGGCGATCGTCTGCAACATCGGCCACTTCGACAGCGAGATCCAGATCGCCGCTCTGTCCAACTACGAATGGCGCGAGATCAAGGAAGGCACCGACCTCGTCACCTTCCCCGATGGCAAGTCGATCATCGTGCTGGCCAAGGGCCGCCTCGTGAACCTCGGCTGCGCCACCGGCCACCCGAGCTTCGTGATGAGCGCGAGCTTCACCAACCAGACGCTCGCCCAGATCGAGCTGTTCACCAAGTCGGACGAGTACGAAAACGACGTCTACGTCCTGCCCAAGCACCTCGACGAGAAGGTCGCCGCGCTCCACCTCGAGAAGCTCGGCGTGAAGCTCACCCAGCTCTCGCAGAGGCAGGCGAGCTACATCGGCGTGCCGCAGGCTGGCCCCTTCAAGCCGGACCACTACCGCTACTAAGCCCGAGAAACCGCCCGCTCCGCCCCGTATCGTCACGGGGCTGGGGGCGGGCGGGGTCTACCATGTTGCACTCCCGCGCGCCCGCGCATAGCGGTTGAGCGATGAATGTGACGCCGCTCTCGCTGGTGCTGATCGCGCTCGTCCTTGCCGCCTGGGCGGCGGGGGCGGCGATCGTCGTCCTGCGCGCCAATCGCAGCGTCAAGCGCGCCAAGGCGATGCGCACCAGCCTCAAGCGCATGCAGGCCCTCCTCGACGTCGCGCCCGCGTTGCCGCTGCTGGTGCGGGTCGACGGGCGGATCGAGGCCTCCGAGAAGCTCGCGCGGCTGCTCGGCCTCGGATCCATGCCCAAGTACCTTTCCGAGCTCGCGGCACCTCCGGGCAGCCCCAAGGCGGGCGGGCTTGCGCAGGGCCAGCTCGATCAGCTGTGGAGCAAGATCCAGACCACCCAGAAGAGCGCGGCACCCTTCCGCATGGCGATCAACCTGCCGGGCTCGCAGCGCTCCCTTGCGCTCTACGGCACGCTAGCCGATCCGCAGGTCTCGCCGGGCGGGGCAGCGCTGGTGTGGATCTTCGATTTCACCGAGAGCCATGCCGAGATGGCCCGGCTGCGCGCCGCCGCCGCCCGCGCCACCGGCGATTTCGCGGCGCTCGTCGGCCTCATCGAGGCAGCGCCCATGCCGATGTGGTTTCGCGATGCGGAGCTGAAGCTCCAGCTCGTCAACCAGGCCTATGTCGATGCGGTCGGTGCGACCAGTGCGGCCGAGGTGGTGCAGGCGCAGATCGAGCTGCTCGAGACCGAGGATGGCCGCTCACCCGCTGACGTCGCCCGTGGCAGCCTGCAGAGCCAGAACGCCTCGCAGCGGATCACCGCCTCGACCATCCACGGCGCGCGGCGCACCCTCAGGGTCAGCGACCTGCCGCTCGGGCAGGAGGGGGTGGCGGGCTATGCCATCGACATCGAGGAGCAGCAGCAGGTCGAGCGCGAGTTCCGCGCCTTCCGCGATGCCCAGCGCGCGCTGCTCGACCAGCTCTCGGTCGGGGTCGCGCTGTTCGATGCCGAGGAGCGGCTGACCTTCGCCAACCGCCCGTTCCGCCGGCTGTTCAGCCTCATGGAGGACGCGGTCGAGGCCAACACGCCCTTCGAGCGCTTCCTCGCCGAGGCGCGCGAGCGCGGCCGCACGCCCGAGGTGCGCGACTTTCCCGAATGGCGCCGCGAGCGCACGGCATGGTTCGGGATGCGCGAGGCGGTGGAGGAGGCCTGGCCGCTCCCCGGGGGCACGCACCTGCGGGTCGTTGCCCAGCCGATGCCCGACGGCGGGCTCGTGCTCATCACCGAGGACCGCACCGAGAGCCTTGCGCTCTCGGCCGTGCGCGACACCCTGCTGCGCACCCGCACGGCGACGCTCGACAGCCTGTTCGAGGCGCTCGCGATTTTCGCGCCCGGCGGGTCGGTGCAGCTCTGGAACCGCAGCTTCGCGGGCACCTGGGGCCTGTCGGGCGAATTGCTCGACCAGCATCCGAGCGCCGATGAACTGCTGAGCGCCATCGGCCGCAACCTCGTCAACCCCGAGGAGGCGAGCCTGATCGGCGCGGCGGTGCGTGCGGCGACGCTGGACCGGCGCGAGAAGGAGGGCCGGGTGGAGCTTGCCGACGGGCGCACCCTGCGCTTCGCCGGCATCCCGCTCCCCGACGGCAACGGCCTCCTCACCGTGCTCGACATCACCGCCTCCCAGAAGGCCGAACAAGCCCTTCGGGAGCGCGCCGAGGCGCTGGAGGAGGCGGACGCCGTCAAGGCCAACTTCCTCGCCAACATGAGCTACGAGTTCCGCACGCCGCTGACCACGATCGGCGGCTATGCCGAGCTCTTGAAGAGCGGCGCGGTCGCCGATCCCGAGACGCAGGGCGAGTACGTCGATGCGATCCTCGCGGCGGTCGAGCGGCTCACCGAGCAGGTCGAGAACGTCCTCGACCTGTCGCAGTCCGAGGCGGGACTGCTGCCGATCCGCAAGGAGCGCCTTGACGTTCTCGACTTCCTCACCGCGCTGGTGCGCGAGCGCGAGTAGGCGATCATCGCGGCCGGCCTCAGCCTCGACCTCAAGGGACGGCGCGGGCGGGTGATCGCCGCCGATCCGCGCCAGATGGGGCGCGCCTTCGGCAACCTCATCGACAATGCGATCGCCCACACGCCCGAGGGTGGGCGCATCCGGATCGAGATCAAGCGCGCGCCCGAGGGGGCGGACTTCGGGCTCGAGATCACCATTGCCGACAACGGCCGTGGCATGAGCGCCGCCGAACTCGCCCGCGCGCAAGGTGGGGCGGCGAAGGCGGGTGAGGGCGCGCCCGAGCGGCGCACCGGGCTCGGCATCCCGCTCGCCCGCCAGCTCATCGCCGCGCATGACGGGACGCTGGACATCGTCAGCCGCAAGGGCGCCGGCACCACCGCGATCATCCGCTTGCCGTGAGCGAGGCGCGCGAGATCCTGCCGGACCTTGCCGCGATGACGGCCTATGGCGCGCGCGTCGCTGCGGCCCTTCGCGAAGGCGACGTGGTGGCGCTCGAGGGCGGGCTGGGTGCGGGCAAGACGACGCTCGCCCGCGCGATCCTCGCCGCGCTGGGGCATCAGGGCGAGGTGCCCTCGCCGACCTTCACGATCATCGAGACTTACGATTCGCCGCCGCTCCGCCTGCCGGTCGTCCATGCTGATTTCTACCGTCTGGAAGACCCTGCAGAACTCGCCGAGATCGGCCTCGACGACTACCGCGAGGGCGCGGTGCTGCTTGCCGAATGGCCCGATCAAGCTGGTGGTTTCGCGCTCGAACCGGGGTGCCTCGGGATCACGCTCGAACCCGTCGGGGAAAGCGGGGAAGGCGGGCGGATTGCGATTGCCCGGGGCGGGGCGGATTGGCTAGGGCGCATGCCATGACCGAGCTGCCCCATGGACTTGTCGAATATGTCGCCAGCGCCGGGTGGGCCGATGCCGCGGTGCAGCCCCTGCCGGGCGATGCCTCGTTCCGGCGCTACTTCCGCCTTGCCCGCCCGAACGGGGAGACCGCAATGCTGATGCACGCGCCCCCGCCGCACGAGGACCCCGCGCCCTTCCTCCACGTCGCGCACTGGTTGAACGACAACGGCATGCGCGCACCCGCGATCCTCGCCGAGGATGCGGGCGAGGGCTGGGTGCTGACCGAGGATTTCGGCAATGACCGGATGCGCGACTGGCTCGATGCGCACCCGGGCGAGGAGCGCGCGGCCTACCAGGCCGCAGTCGACGCGCTCGCCGAACTCCACCGTCTGCCGCCGGGGCCTTTCGCGCCCTACGACATGGCGGTCTATCAGCGCGAGGCGGCGCTGCTGACCGATTGGTGGTGCCCTGCGCAGGACCTCACCGTCGACATTGCGGGCTACGCGGCGGCGTGGGAGCAGGTGCTCGCGCCGGTGCTCGCGCGGCAGAACCCGGGCGTGACGGTGCTGCGCGACTACCATGCCGAGAACATCATGCTGCTGGGCGGCAAGGCCACTGCGCCGCAAGGCCTGATCGATTTCCAGGACGCGCTCGTCGGGCATCCCGCCTACGATCTCGTCTCGCTGCTCCAGGACGCGCGGCGCGATGTCGACGTGCATCTCGAGACCGCGATGGTGCTGCACTATGCGCAGGCGATCGGCGGGGCGGACGACGATTTCCTCGCCGACTACGCGGCCCTCGGCGCGCAGCGGAACGCCAAGATCGTCGGCATCTTCACCCGGCTCGACAGGCGCGACGGCAAGCCGCGCTACCTCGCGATGATCCCGCGCGTGTGGGCCGCCCTCGAACGCGACCTTGCGCATCCCGCGCTGGAGCCGGTCGCCCGTTGGTTCGACGCCAACATCCCCGATGCCTTGCGCGCCGCGAACGGGGCGTTCGCCGCGTGACCAGTCCCGTGCTCGCCTCCGACACCGCGATGATCCTCGCCGCGGGGCTCGGCAAGCGGATGCGCCCGCTGACCGCCAGTCAGCCCAAGCCGCTGGTGCGCGTGGCGGGAAAGGCGCTGATCGACCATGCGCTCGACCGGCTCGCCGAGGCAGGCGTGGCGAAGGCGGTGGTCAACGTTCACTACCTTGCCGATGCGCTCGAGGCCCACGTGCTCGCGCGCGAGACGCCGAAGGTCACCATCTCGGACGAGCGCGCGCTGCTGCTCGAGACGGGCGGGGGCATGGCCAAGGCCCTCCCGCTGCTGCCCGATCCCTTTTTCGCCCTCAACGCTGACAACATCTGGCTGGACGGGCCAAAGAGCGCCTTCCACGATCTCTCGCGCCGCTGGGACGCGGGCGTGATGGACGCGCTGCTGCTGGTCGTGCCGCACGCGCGCGCCGCCAACTTCGACGGGCCGGGCGATTTCCACATGGACCCGATGGGGCGCCTCTCGCGCCGCCGCGACGGCCGCATCGCACCCTTCATCTACACCGGCATCCAGCTCGTCAGCCACCGGCTGATGCGCGACTGCCCGCAAGGTGCCTTCTCGACCAACATCCTCTGGAACCGGGCGATGGAGGAGGGCCGCCTCTATGGCCTCAGCTTCACCGGGCGGTGGTTCGAGGTCGGCACTCCGCAGGCGATCCGCCCCACCGAGGAGGCGCTGACGGGTGGCTGAGGCACGCGACGTCGGCCCCCGCGTTTACTCGATCGCCGCGCACCGCGGCTTTGCCGATGCCCTCGTGGCGGGCCTCGTGCCGCGCTACCGCGAGGAGGGCCTCGGCCTTGCGCGGCTGACGCTGCTCGTGCCGTCGAGCCGCGCGGCGCGCACGCTTTCGGAGGCGTTCATCCGCCACGCCGGCGAGACGGGTGAGGGCGGACTGTTGATGCCGCGGATGATCGCGGTGGGCGACCTCGACCTCGACGAGAAGCTGGGCGCGGCGCTCGATCCGCTCGGCGCCGCCGACATCCCTCCGGCCTGCGATCCGGTGCGCCGCTGGTTGACCCTCGACCGCCTATTATTTTCCGACTTCCGCCGGATCAGAGGTCCATCACGAGCGAAACCACCCGCTCTGCCGTGGCCCGTTCGATATCGTCCGGAACCTTCTGGCCGGTGGT
>JBJTSG010000223.1:0-3279 GCA_046076505.1 Erythrobacter sp.
GTCCGGGCCGCTTGGCTTTCCTCGCAAAGGCTCGGGCGGCCGTTCGGCCTTGCGGTCGCTGCACGACCGAAGCAGCGCAGTCCGCTGACGGCGGCATTACTTCACCCAGCCGAGCGCCTTGGCGATGATCGTGTGGATCACGTTCTGCTCGATAACGCCGCGCGCACGCGACGCGCCGGGTCCGGTGGCGAACAGCGCCACGTCCTCGCCGCCGTGGGTTTCGGCGCCGGTGGGCACGAGCGACTGCTGCTGCGCCTTGATCCCTGTCTGCGGCACCGGCCGCTCGCCCTTCACCGCGCCCGGGCCGTTCGCATAGCCGAGCGTCGAATAGGGCTTGCCGTCGAGCGCCGGAGTCGGCGCGCCGGGGACGTCGGCGCCCGCGTGGTCACCGTCGCCGCCGCCCGGCGGGGGGACCACCAGCCCGAGGATGTCGTTGCCGCGCACCGGGTAGCCGGCGATCGTGAAGACGTGGCTGTGGTCGGCGGTGACCAGAATCAGCGTCTCCTTCGGATCGGTGTGGTCGACCGCCCATTGTACCGCCCGGGCGAACTCGACGGTCTCCTCGAGCGCATAGCCTGCGCGGCCCTCGTGGTGCGCGTGGTCGATGCGCCCGCCCTCGACCATCAGGTAGTAGCCCTTGCGCTGGTCCTTGAGCCGCGCGATCGCCTGAGCGGTCATGTCGGTGAGGGTCGGCTCGGTGGTATCGGGCTTGCGCTCGGCCATGTAGGTGAGGTGGCTGGCGTTGAAGAGGCCGAGCACCGGCTTGCCCTTGGGCGCGGCGGCGAGGCCGGCGGCGTCCCTGACCACCACACCGCCGTTCTTGGCCGCCCACTGCGCGGGAAGATCCGCGGCCGGATCGCCGCGCCGTCCGCCTGCGGTCCTGCCGTAGAAGTTGCTCGTGCCCCCGCCGAGCGCAACGTCGAACTTCGCCTCGGCGAGTTGCAGGGCGATGTCCTTGCAGCCCTGCCCCTGCTGGGCCGCGGGAATGGCGGTGTCGCTCTCCCAGTCACGGTCCGCGGTGTGCGCGTAGACCGCCGCCGGGGTGGCGTGGGTGAGGCGGGTGGTGGTGACGATCCCGACGCCGAGCCCCTTTGCCTTGGCCTGTTCGCCGAGCGTCGGCAGCGCATGTGCGAGCGCCTCCTTGCAGATTCCGCGCGTTGCCTCCGGACCGATGCCGAGCACGCCGATGCGGGTCTTCACGCCTGTATTCATCGCGCTCGCCGTGCCCGCGCTGTCGGGAACCTGAGCGTTGGTGTTGTAGGTCTTCACCAGCGCGACATTCGGAAACTTCTCGAAGCTGAGCTGGTTCTCCTCGCCCGTCTCCCCGCGCTTCTGGCCCTCGTAGATCCGCGCCGCGGTGATCGTCGAGATGCCCATGCCGTCGCCGATGAACAGGATCACATTCTTCGCCTTAGGCTCGTCCGCTGCGCGGCGCTCCTTCGCGATTGCGGGGGTGACGACGGTGCCGGCGAGCAGCAGGGCAGCGAGGATGGTGCGGGTCATGGCGGGTCTCTCACGAAAGGCTCGGCTGCCTCTATCGCTCGCTCATGCGACATGAAAGTGAAAGCTAGAAGTTTCGCGTCCTCGCTGTCCTACCGCTTCGCTACTTGAGGACGGGGACATGCTACCCTAAGTCGACCCCCATGCTGTCCGTCGCCACCTGGAACATCAACTCCGCGCGCCTGCGCGTCGGGCTCATCGAGAAGCTGCTGACCGAGGCCGCGCCCGACATCCTGTGTCTGCAGGAGATCAAGTGCGAGAGCCACCTGTTTCCGGCCGAGGCGCTGGCGAACCTCGGCTACACCTATCAGGCGGCGAGCGGGCAGAAGGGCTACCACGGCGTCGCCACGGTGAGCCGCGTGCCGATCCGCGAACTCGCCCGCCACGACTGGCAGGACAATGGCGAGGCGCGGCACATCGGGGTGGAGGTGCTGGGCAAGGATCTCCTCGTCGAGAACGTTTACATCCCTGCCGGCGGCGACATTCCCGACCGCGAGCTGAACCCCAAATTCGGCCAGAAGCTCGACTTCATCGGGCGAATGACGAAGTGGGCGGACAAGCTCGAGCGGCCCACGCTGATTGTCGGCGACTTCAACATCGCCCCGCTCGAAAGCGACGTGTGGAGCCATAAGCAGCTCCTCAAGGTTGTCAGCCACACGCCGATCGAGGTGGAAACCCTGGGCAAGTTCCGCGACGCGCACGGCTGGGTCGATCTCGGCCGCCAGCACGTCCCCGCGCCGCAGCGCTACTATTCCTGGTGGAGCTACCGCAATCCGGGCTGGCAGGAGAACGACAAGGGCCGCAGGCTCGACCACATGTGGGCCTCGCCCGAGATTGCGCAGCAATCGAGGGCGCACCGCGTGCTGGAGGAGGCACGGGCGTGGGAGCAGCCCTCCGATCACGTGCCGCTGATCACGGAGTTCGACCTCTGAGCCTTTCGCCATCCCCGTCGCGCCGGGCGGCGCAGGCGGTGGACGGCCTGCGCCACGGCTGGCCGCTGGCGTTCGAGGGCGGCCCGGTGCTGCTCCCCGTCGAGACCGCCATCGCGCAGGACGCGCGCAGCCAGCGGATGCTGATCTCCGCCGCGCGTGCCGCGACATTGAAGCTCGCCAACCAGCGCGAGGCGGCCGTTCCGCACGCGCCGGTCCTGGTTGCGGGCGGCGAGGATTTCGCGATGCGCGACGCGCTGCCGATCGCGGATCCGGCACTCGACCTCGGCAATCCGCTGAAGGGGCCGTTCAAGGCGATGAGCCTCGACTGGCCCGAGGTGGCCGCCGCCGCGCTCGAACTTGCCCGGATCGCGGGCATCCTTCCCGCCTTCCTCGTCGACCCGGTCGATGCCGGCGAGCCCCTGAGAATCGCGGTCGGCGACCTTGCCGCCTATGCCGATGCGGGCCGCCTGCGCATCGTCACCCGCGCGCGCCTGCCTGTCTCCGCCTGCGAGGACGCCGAGATCGTCGCCTTCCGTTCCGATGCCGACCTGCGCGAGCACGTCGCGCTCGTCATCGGCAAGCAGAGCGGTGACCGCCAGCCCCTCGTCCGCCTGCATTCGGAGTGCCTCACCGGCGACATCCTCGGCAGCCTCAAGTGCGATTGCGGCCCGCAGCTGGACGCCGCACTCCACGCGATGGCGCACGAGGCGCGGGACGCGGGCGGGTGGGGCGTGCTCCTCTACATGCGGCAGGAAGGGCGCGGGATCGGTCTCGTCAACAAGCTGCGCGCCTATCGTTTGCAGGATCAGGGCTTCGACACGGTCGAGGCCAACCAGCGCCTCGGCCT
>JBJTSG010000224.1:0-3744 GCA_046076505.1 Erythrobacter sp.
ATTCGCATTTTCTCGTCTTAACGCAGTCCTGCGATTTGGTCAGGCGTAAAGGCGGAACCTGCAAAAGCCGCTACATCACAATTTGCGCTGTTCGGCCCCTGTCTCTCGCGGTCGAGCGCGAGCTTGAACGATATACGAACCCACTGGCGGGATGCCCGCTTCCGATCGGAAACGTCGAAAACAACGTGCTCGCCCGGCAATATCTGGAGCGCGTCCTCAACAACACGGTCGACGGTATTTTCTTCATTCCGCGTGGGGCCGCCGACACCGTTGACGATCACCTTTGCGCTTTCCTTCCACTTTCCGTCGCTCTGCGGGCGGATCACTATGAAACTTGCTTGAGTGCGAAAGTAGGGCAGGCAAAGGAAATCTTCGCGGCAAAGGTCGGCTCACTGGCCAGCAACCTCTACGCACGGATAGCCACGCCCGATCTGCATGAGCGGAACGATCGAAAGGCAGTGGAAGCCTACACAAAGAAGTTTCTCGACGAGCTTGGCTATTCGAGCGTGATATGGCTGACACCCTATCAGCGTGCGTTCTTGGAAGCGAAAATCGCCGAAACTCTCCAAGCTTCCGGCCAGGATCAATTGACGCCCGAAGAGGCAGTGGGGCTCTTGAGCGCCTTACCGCGTGAAGCTGACGCAATTGCAGACCGAATTGTCAAGGTCCTCACGGACAACCGACTGTTGGTCAACGATCCAGAAATTCACCGCAAAGCTCGAAACGTTTTAAAAAATGATCGGGAATACCAGAAGCTCGCGAAGCGCTAATGCGCAGCCTTTCCCATTGGGAATACATACGGAACACATAGCAAAAACTGTGTTCCGGCCCTTGAAGGGGCTTTCTCTAAGTCGTTGCTTTAAAGGGGGAAGGTGGTGGACGCACTAGGGCTCGAACCTAGGACCCGCTGATTAAGAGTCAGCTGCTCTACCAACTGAGCTATGCGTCCATTCCGATCTTGTCGGAAGCGATCCGGAGGGGCCGAAGCCGCGATCCGATTCGCGTGAGGCGCTGCATTTAGCGCGTCGGGCGGTGCTGGCAAGGGCCTAATCGCGACAAAATCGTCAGTCGAAGGACAGGCCCCGGCGCGGCGCCACACGATTCCAGCGATTGACCATCATGAGGAGGCCGATGCAGATCATGTTGGTCATCATCGAGCTGCCCCCGTGGCTCATCCATGGGAGTGGGATGCCCTTGGCCGGTGCCATGCCCATGACCATCAGCAGGTTGATTGCGATGTAGAAGAAGATCGTCGCGGTAGCGCCCGCGGCGAGCAGGGCGCTGAAGCGGTCCTGCGCCTCGGACGCGACCTTCCAGCCCCAGCGCAGGATCAGCGTGTACATGAGCAGCACGAACAGCCCCCCCATCAGCCCCCATTCCTCGACCATCGAGGAGAACACGAAGTCGGTGTGGGGTTCGGGCAGGTAGTTGAGGTGGCTCTGGGTGCCGTTGTTGAAGCCCTTGCCGAAGATCCCGCCCGATCCGATCGCGATCTTTGACTGGGCGATGTGGTAGCCTGCGCCGAGCGGATCGCTTTCGGGATCGAGGAAGGTCGTGACGCGCGCGCGCTGGTAGTCGTGGAGCAGGAAGAAGTAGACGACGGGCATCGCGGCGATGCCGGCTCCCGCGGCGGTCAGGAACCACCACAGCGGTAGCCCTGCCAGGAACATCACGACCACGCCCCCGAAGGCGATCGCGATCGAGGTGCCGAGGTCGGGCTGGAGCAGAACGAGGGCGATCGGCAGGACGATCAGCATGCCCGAAGGCAGCACCGAGCGCCAGGAACCGATCATCCCGGAAGGCAGCGTTTCGTAAAAGCGGGCCATCGCCAGCACCACGGCCGGCTTCATCAGCTCGGAAGGCTGGATGCGGATCGGCCCCGCCTCGAGCCACCGCTGGCTGCCGCCGCCGACCTGGCCGACGATCTCCACCGCAAGCAGCATGAGGAGGACGATCGTGTAGGCCGGGTAGGTTACCACCCGCACCACGTCGCGCCGCAGCATGGCAATCATCGCTGCCATGACCGAGAAGACGAGGAAGCGGATGAAGTGCGGCAGCGCATAAGGCATCATCGCCCCGCCGCCCGCCGAATAGAGGACAAGCCCGCCGAAGCCGGTCAGCAGCACCAGCGGGATGAGCATTTCCCATGGCAGGCGGGCGATCGGATCGGGAACGATCCCGCCGGCAGCGACAGTGTTCATGCGCGGGTCTCCATCACGGCGTGGGCCGAGGGCTGGGCGGGGACGGCGGCGCGGCTGGGTCGTCGGGCTTGGGCGCCACCCGGCTTTCGGCATCGACCCGCGCGTTGAGCGGGACGCCGGTATAGTCCTCCTGCGGCACTTCCTTGCCGGCCGCCCCCACGAAGGCAGCATATTGGCGGCTCATCCGCTGCTGCGGCGTGCCCCCCCATTCGGCTTCGAGCCGGTGCAGCGTGTCGATCGCCGTGACCGGATCGAACAGGTAGGTCATCACGTCGCGCGCGATGGGCGCGGCCGCGCTCGCACCGAAGCCGCCGTGCTCGATGATCGTCGCCATGGCGTAGCGGGGCGCGTCGGCGGGGGCATAGCAGACAAACCAGGAGTGGTCGCGCGAGGCCCAGTCGGATACGTGCCCGCGGCTGATCAGGCGGCGCACCTGTGCGGTGCCGGTCTTTCCGGCCATCTGCACATCGCCGATCTGGATGCGCAAGGCGCGCGCGGTGCCCGAGCCGTTGACCACCCGGAACATCCCCTCGCGGGTCACCTGCAGCTGTTCGGCGGTCACTGGCAGCGGCGGCCCCAGGGGCGCAGGCTTGCCGAGCAGCAACGATGGCCGCAAATCACGTCCGCTGGCGATGCGCGCGGTCATCACCGCGAGTTGCAGGGGCGAGGCAAGCACGTACCCTTGGCCGATGATGGCGTTGAGGCCGTCGGAGTCGGTCCACTCCTGGTCGTAGCGCTTCTTCTTCCATGCCGAGCCCGGGACGGTGCCGAACCGTTGCCGCGTGCCCGGCAGGTCATATTCCTGTCCGAGCCCGAAGGCCTTGGCGATCGGCGCGATCGCATCGTAGCCGACGCGGTGCACCATGGCCCAGAAATAGGTGTTGCAGCTGTGCTCGATCGCCTGGCGCATGTCCATCGAGCCGTGCACCGCATCGCAGCGGAAGAAGCGGTTGCCGAGCTGGTAGCCGCCCGGGCAATTGATGCGCTCCTCGGGCGAGACGCCGGCGATCTGCAGGGCCAGCGTCGCCATCGGCTTGACAGTCGAGCCCGGCGGGTAGAGCCCGCGCACCGCCTTGTTCAGCAGCGGGATATGGTCGTTCTCGTTCAGCATCTTCCAGCGCAACGCACCGATGCCGCCGACGAAGCTGTTGGGATCAAACGAGGGCATCGAGGCGAGCGCGAGGATGCCACCGGTCTGGCAGTCGATGATCACCGAGCCGCCCGACTGCAGGCCGATACGGCGCGACAGGTAGTCCTGCAGCGGGCCGTCGATCGTCAGCTGGACCGCCTTGCCCTGCACGTCGCTGCGGGTCTCGAGGTCGCGCACGATGCGGCCCTGCGCCGTCACCTCCACCCGCCGCGCGCCGGGTTCGCCGCGCAGGATCTGCTCGAAGTCTTTTTCGAGGCCATCCTTACCGACCTTGTAGCCCGGCGTGATGAGCAGGGGATTGGGATCCTTCTCGTATTCCTCGGCCGAGGCGGGGCCGACATAGCCGATGAGGTGGCCGACGCAGGGCCCGGTCGGGTAGAGGCGCGAGAAGCC
>JBJTSG010000225.1:0-3592 GCA_046076505.1 Erythrobacter sp.
TGGTCGACCGCGCCCATCATCGGCGAATATCTCGACGGTGTCGCCACCTCGGGCCTGTGGGAGGCGCGGCTCGCGAGCGAGTTCTACGACGGCGAGATCGCGACCTATTGCGCGGCCTTCAAGCCCGAGGACCTCGAGGAAATCTGCCGCCTCTCCGATCACATCATCTTCAACTCCCCCGGGCAATTCCAGCGCGCCCGGCTGATTCTCGAGCACGCCGCCGCATCGGGCGCGAGCTTCAGCGTGGGCCTGCGCGTCAACCCGCAAGTACCGACCGGCGAGGTCGCGAAGTACGATCCCTCCGCCCCCGGCTCGCGGCTCGGCTACCCGCTCGACCAGCTCACCGAAGAGGACATGGAGGGGATCGAGGGCATCCACTTCCACAACCTGTGCGAGCAGGATTTCGAGCCGCTTCGAGCAACCTGGGACCGGGTGTTCGACGCGATCGAGCCCTTCTTTGGCCAGCTCAAGTGGATCAACATGGGCGGCGGTCACCACATCACCCGCGCCGACTACCAGCGCGAGGAGCTCGTGGAATTCCTCAAGGATGCTGCCGCCGACACCGGCTGCGAGATCATCCTCGAGCCGGGCGAGGCGATTGCGCTCGACGCCGGGATCCTCGTCGGCACGCTGCTCGACACGCATTTCAACGAGATGCCGGTGGGGATCACCGACATTTCCGCGACCTGCCACATGCCCGACGTTCTGGAAGCACCCTATCGCCCGGCGATGCTCGGCGAATTGCAGGACGAGGAGCTCATTCCGATCCGACTCGGCGGCCCGTCCTGCCTCGCCGGCGACGTGATCGGCGACTATCGCCTCCCTGTCGCCGCCGAGCCGGGCGCGCGCTTCGCCTTCCTCGACCAGGCGCATTACTCGATGGTCAAGACCAACACCTTCAACGGCGTGCCGCTGCCCTCGATCTGGTTGTGGGACAGCGAGACCGACGCGCTCGAATGCGTCAAGCGCTTTACCTACGAGGATTTCCGCGATCGGTTGAGCTAGGGCGCGGAACGGCTAGAGATCGATGGGGCTTTCGGGGCCCTGTTGCAGTGCGCGCCCGCGCTCGTTCTGGTTGATCGCCAGCGCCAGGCCCGCCATCGCGCCGAACTGACGGGCGGCGCGCGCGGCCTTCTCGCGGTCGGCATCGGCGTCCATCCCGCCGCTTTCGAACAGATCGCCCGCCTCGATCGCGATGATCACCTCGCCCCGGGTGAACAGCGCGCGCAGCTTGCGCGCCTCGAAGGCGCTTTCCAGCCGCAGCAGGTGCTCGACATAGGAGGGGTGGACCAGCACCCGGGCTTCGACCTGATCGTCGGAATAGAGCGCGAAGCTTTCGGCAAAGGCAGGGTGGACCTGATCGACCCGGTCGAGCCGGTGGCCATCGAAGCTGACATGATCGCTCGCCCCGCCAAGCCCGAGCCACGAACGGTGCTTGCCTGCGCGTTCAAGCAGCGTGGTGGAATGGAACGACCGGCCAAATCCCATGCGGATGATCGGCCCTCTGAACACTGTCACCCAGCGGCGGTTCTTGCCCGATCCGCGCCGTTCCTCGAGATGGCATTCGTAAAGGTCGAAATCATGCCCTTCGAGCGCGCCGTGCCAGCGGTCCTCGAAGCCTGAACGGTCATGGCCGGGCAAGAGACCATAGGTGCGCGCGGTCTCGAATTCCGGGCCGGGCTCGATCTCGTGGGCGTAGGCGAGGCCATAGCTGGCAGCGATCGCGGAATTGATGCCGATCTTGATCGCCTGCTTGGCCGCCGAAATCGGGCGGTATCCCCACCACACGGCGCCCAACACGCCGCCCGCGGACAGGATCGGTGCGATCTGCGTCTGGGCGAGGGGGCTGAACCACACGAAGGCGAGCACCGGCATCAGGATCGCCGCGCCCCATACCCAGCGCGAAGTGGCCTGTTGCCGCGCGCTTTCGCGCATCTGCGCCTGCCCCGCGAGCCAATCGCCGAGCCCGCCCTGCATCAGGGCATTGATGTCCGATCCCGCCGCGCCGTCCATTTTTGCTTGTTAGCACCTCTCCCTTAACGAATATGCTCTAGACCGCGCGTCAGTGACAAGGAGGGCGCTTTCGTGATCGACATCATCGGCTGGTTCGGCACTTCGGCAATTCTGGTGATTGCGGTGGGCCTGGTGCTGCTCCTGATCGGGATCTACAACCGGCTGGTGCGGCTTAGACAGGGCGTGCGGCAGGGCGTCGCCGACATCGACGCGCAGCTGCGCCAGCGGCACGATCTCATTCCCAACCTCGTCGAGACGGTGAAGGGCTACGCCGGGCACGAGGGCGAGACGCTCCAGGCGGTGATCGCGGCGCGCAATGCCGCGGCGAGCGGCGCGCCGTCGTCGGGAAGCGAGATTGCCCTGCGCGGCGCGCTCGACCGGCTGCTGGCGCTGGGCGAGGCCTATCCGGACCTCAAGGCCTCGGCCAATTTCCAGTCGCTCCAGGGCGAACTTGCCGACGTCGAGGACAAGCTCGCCGCGGCCCGGCGCGCCCTCAATGCCGCGGTCGCCCGCTTCAACGCGGCGCGCGAATCCTTCCCCGCCGTGCTCTTCGCCAGCGCCCTCGGATTCGCCGAGGCGGACTTCCACCGCCTTGATGCAAGCGAGCAGGGCACCGTCGATCAGGCTCCGAAGGTCACCTTCTGATTTCAACAAAATCCTGCGTTTTCCGTCACATTCCGGTCGCATCCGGGGGGCTGTCTTCGAAAAGTCACATGAGCGCCGGCGGCGGCGCATTTTTCGCTTGCATCTCCCCCCCCAGGCCCTATCTGCGCGCTTCCGCTGCCCCAAGGGGACTTCCAAACCGCAAGGCAGCTTGTCGTTTTATGGTTTCATAGAAAACCGTTTTGGGGGTCCCTTGAGTTGCACATCTACCCTGACGCACGAGCTGTAGTCCGCGACCTCCGTCCGGACGAACCCGTCATCCTCAACCGCCCGCACGCTGCGCGGCGCGCCGCCCGTTTCTTCGTCGAGAGGTTTCCGGGCAAGGTGCTCTATGCGGTGAAGGCCAACCCCGCGCCCGATCTCATTCAGGTGCTGTGGGATTCGGGCGTCACCCATTTCGACGTCGCCTCGATCACCGAGGTGCGGCTGGTGCGTTCGATCCTGCCGGATGCCGTGCTGTGCTTCATGCACCCGGTGAAGACCCCGGCGGCGATCCGCGAGGCCTATGCCGTCCACGGCGTGCGCACCTTCAGCCTCGACACCTTCGAGGAGCTGGAGAAGATCATCGAGGCCTGCACCGATCCGGTGACCGGCGAAGCCCCGCGCGACCTTCGTCTGTGCGTGCGGCTGCGCGTGTCTTCGGAATATTCGGAGCTGTCGCTGGCCAGCAAGTTCGGCTGCGACCTGATCGAAGCGCCCGCGCTGCTGCGCGAAGCCCGCCAGCATTGCGACTGGCTGGGCGTGTGTTTCCATGTCGGCAGTCAGGCGATGACCCCGTTCGCCTTCGTCCAGGCGCTCGACCGCACCCGTGCGGCCATTGCCGAGGCGTCGGTGGTGATCGACATGATCGACGTGGGCGGGGGCTTCCCGAGCGCCTATCCCGGCCTCGAACCGCCGCCGATGGAAGATTACTTCG
>JBJTSG010000226.1:0-6889 GCA_046076505.1 Erythrobacter sp.
GGCGAACCAGGTGGCAAACAGGCTCATCGCCACCGGGAAGGTGCCAAGCTGGCGGCCGGCGACCAGGTAGTCGGTGTCGGACTTGGCGCCGCCGCCGGCGCGGATGGCGAGCACGACCTGGGCCGCGACATAAACGAGGATGAGCGTGAGCGTGATGGTAAGAGTCCCCGGGCAGCACCCGCCGAAAGCCCCTTGCGGCGCCGCGCTGCGAGAGGGCGTTTACCGGGCGGGGCGGGCACTGTGCAAGGGGCGGAAAGGAGACCTGGCGCATCCCGATCCTCGGCCGGGGCGTAGCTGACCCGAGACGGGGTTAGTGCCAAGGAGACCACGACCATGCTTTTCCGGATCAGCCCTTCACTCCGCCACTATGCCCTGCCTCTGGCAATGGCGGTGCTCTCCGTTCCGGCGGCGGCGGGAGAGCTCAACTCCAACCTGCAGATCGAGCCCAGCCAGTTCTTCGAACTCGGCGGCGGGCAGCCAGGGAGCTTCACCGTCACCGGGCGCAACACCGGCCCTTCGGTGGTGGTCATCTATGCTCTGGCGAGCGACGACGAGGCGAGCCTCGTCGAGCGCGGCACCGTGGCCCCGGGCGGGACTGTGGACGCAACGTTCCGTCCGGGCGAGATGGCCGTGCTGCGCAATACCTCGACGATGGAGACGGCGCGGCTCAAGCTGAAGGTTTCGGGGGACATCTCGAGCCTCGGGATGACCTATTCGGTCGATCCCGTGGCGAAGCGGAAGCTCAATCCTCGATGAGGGCAAGTTCGACGTTACCGTGGCCGCGGGTGACGAGGCCGAGTTCGAGCGCAGCGGCGCGGCTCACGTCGATCATGCGGCCCGCGGTGAACGGGCCGCGGTCGTTGATGCGCACCACGACGCTCTTGCCGCTGGCGACGTTGGTGACGCGCACGCGGCTGCCGAAGGGCAGGGTACGGTGCGCGGCGGTCATTTCGTCGTTATCGAAGCGCTCGCCGCTCGCAGTGCGGCGGCCATCGAACTTGGCGGCGTAGTAAGAGGCGCTGCCGCGGCCGACTACGGTTTCGGCAGGGGCCGAGGGAGCGGCGCGCGCGGTGACCTCGACGGTCGGCTGCACGGGTACGAGCTCGATGACGGCGGCACTGGCCACGGACCGCTCCGCCCCGGTCGACGCCGCATCCGAGGCGGCCGCAGTCGAGGCGGCGACCGGTGCTAGACCGGCCAGCGCGACGAGCGTCAGCGCCTTCAGGGTCTTCGAGCCGAAGCTGGTGGCAACAGGGCCGTGGGTGGGATTTCCCGTCCTCATGGTGGAGCAGCCGATAGGCGAGGCTGCTTGAGGAAGGCAAACCAGGTTAGAATTTCGTCGTCGGTCAGGTTCCGGTCAACAGCGAGTCGTGCAGCAAATGAGGTGAACCGTGGGAACGGGGCGAGACATTCAGAGCGAAGCGCCGCGTTCAAGACGAGCGAATCGATAACTCGGTGGGGAAAGGGCGGGGCCCGCAAAGCCCCAATGCAAATGGGGCCGGCATCGCTGCCGACCCCACTCTCACCGGCGTGTGGATGTTCCGACCTCGCGAAATCTCCGGCGAACCTTCGATCCTCGCATCCGACGGCACATGCTTTCGCGCC
Source organism: Erythrobacter sp. (assembly GCA_046076505.1). GTDB lineage: Bacteria > Pseudomonadota > Alphaproteobacteria > Sphingomonadales > Sphingomonadaceae > Erythrobacter. The sequence continues at coordinate 1,606 of JBJTSG010000226.1, forward strand.
CGATGTCTAGCCTCTCGCTGCCCTGCCCTGCGGCTGGCTGACCAGAGATTTGTCACCGGCGCTCGCGCCGGCATCCGGCTTTCGCTCCTGCCGGGTCTGCGTCCACCGCCTGGACCGAAGTCCCGCGCATTTTCGCCGCCCTGCACAGTCACCAAGCCGAGGCCGCGTCCCTTTACCGTTCACAAGTGCTGCTGCTTCAGGCTCGCGCCTTGCGCCGCTGCGCTTCCGATCGGCCAGGTTCTTGGCCTGTCCGGTGCCACCGCGTCGCTCCGATCCTTGGGGTGAGCCGACTTGCCTTTGGCCGAGGCCTCCTGCATGCCGTCTCCAGATCGGCGCGTGGACAGATGTCACCGCCATCCTTAGGATAAAAAGCTCCGGTTCTTCAAGGCCTTGCGGCTTTCCGTTCCGGTTGCTTCGTGTCCCGAAGACAGATTCAAAGTGCGCCTGAATCGGTGTTCTGACAACATTCGAGGCAGCTACTTTTCCACTCAGCCAAGTTTAGGCTGTGGATACGAGTGGATAACTCAACGGTTCGTCGCAGACTTTGCCTGCCGCGCAATTTTCGAGCGCGGGGCTGTCATCAAGTTGTCAGCTTACGGGTGACGAGCCGCCGCGACGAGCGCGGCGACTCGGTTTTCCCCATCTTGCAAGCGCGTTAGGCGTCCCGGTTGCGGCGTGAGAGCAGGCGCAGGCGCAAGCCGTTGAGCTTGATGAATCCCTCGGCGTCCTTCTGGTCGTAGGCGCCGGCGTCGTCCTCGAAGGTCACGTGGGCTTCGGAATAGAGCGAATGGGGCGACTTGCGGCCGACCACGCTGGCAAGGCCCTTGTAGAGCTTGAGACGCACCGTGCCGGTCACCTTGTCCTGGCTGTGGTCGATCGCCGCCTGCAGCATCTCGCGTTCGGGGCTGAACCAGAAGCCGTTGTAGATGAGCTCGGCATATTTCGGCATGAGCTCGTCCTTGAGGTGCGCCGCGCCGCGATCGAGGGTGATCTGCTCGATCCCGCGATGCGCGCGGGCATAGATCTCGCCGCCGGGTGTCTCGTACATCCCGCGGCTCTTCATGCCCACGAAGCGGTTTTCGACCAGATCAAGCCGCCCGATGCCGTGCTTGCGGCCGAGGTCATTCAGAGCCGCCAGCAGCGTCGCGGGGCTCATCGCCTCGCCATTGAGGGCAACGCCGTCGCCCTTCTCGAAGTCCACCGTGATGTATTCTGGCTGGTCGGGCGCGTCCTCGGGGTTGACCGTGCGGCTGTAGACGTAGTCGGGGGTTTCCTCCCACGGATCCTCGAGCACTTTGCCTTCCGACGAGGTGTGCAGCAGGTTCGCGTCGGTCGAAAACGGGCTGTCGCCGCGCTTGTCCTTGGGCACCTGGATCTGATGCGCCTCGGCCCAGGCGATCAGCGCGGTGCGGCTGGTCAAGTCCCACTCACGCCAGGGGGCAATCACCTTGATGTCCGGATCGAGCGCATAGGCGGAAAGCTCGAAGCGCACCTGGTCATTGCCCTTGCCGGTCGCGCCGTGAGCGATGAAGTCGGCGCCGGTCTGGTGCGCGATCTCGACCAGGCGCTTGGAAATCAAGGGCCGGGCAATCGAGGTGCCGAGCAGATAGTCGCCTTCATAGCGGGCATTGGCGCGCATCATCGGGAAGACGAAATCCCGCGCGAATTCCTCGCGCAGGTCCTCGATGAAGATGTGATCGTCGGGAATGCCCATGGCGCGGGCCTTGGCGCGGGCGGGCTCGATCTCCTCGCCCTGCCCGAGATCAGCGGTGAAGGTCACCACCTCGAGGCCCCGCTCGACGCTCAGCCACTTGGCGATGACGCTGGTATCGAGACCGCCCGAATAGGCGAGGACGACTTTCTGGGGCTGGGCCATGGGAGAGGTTCCTTGGGAGAAGATTGCGCGGCGCCACTATCAGCGCGGGGGGGCGGGGGCAATCGGGGTTTGGGGGCTCTTGCCGGGGTGCTGGCCTAACTATCTCACGCGAAGACACGAATCCGCGCGACGCTCGGTCGATCTTGCTGTATAAGGCACGTGGGATCGTGATTTGTGGAGGCCACAATGATGCATCGATCCCTGTACAGCGCCGTGCTGGCGCTTCCCCTGCTCGCCGCACCTGCGATGGCGCACGAGGTTCTTCATGCCGCGCATGAAGGTCATGTGCACGCCAAGGGCTGCGGTCACCAGGCGCTCGATCACGATGGACACGTCGATTACCTGCACGATGGCCATCTTCACCACGTCCATGGCGGGCATGTCGATGAACACGCGCTCGAGGTAAGCGACACCAACCCCGATGCCGAGGAACTGGTCGCTCGCGTCACCACCGACGCCCATCCGCACGGCCATAAGGGCGAGGAGCATATGACGGTGCAGCACGGCGATCACATCGATTTCGTGCATGACGGCCATCTCCACCACCAGCATGGCAATCACTTCGATGATCACGGCGCGGTCAAGCTGATCGCACCCTGATAAAGCCGAAGGATCGCCGCGCCCGACAAGGTCTGCTTCACGATTTGCCGCTACGCCCCGGGCGAGGCGGCAATCGCAGGAGCAAGGGTCATCATGCTGACAATGTGGAGCACGGCGCGCGAGCTGGCGGTGCTCACGCCGCCCGAGCGCAATCGCTGGGTCGATTTCCTGCGCGCCGTCTCGATCCTCGCGGTGGTGATCGGTCACTGGCTGATGGCCGGGCTGTATGTCGACGGCGCGGGCGAGCTGCGGCGCGGCGATCTCCTGTCGATCGCGGATTGGACGCACTGGCTGACCTGGGGCTTTCAGGTCATGCCGGTGTTCTTCCTCGTCGGCGGATATGCCAACCAGGTGAGCTGGGAGGCGACCACGCGGAAGGCCGCGCCCGGCAGGCAAGGCGTCTATCGCGACTGGCTGGCGAGCCGGGTGCAGCGCCTCATCACCCCGACCTTCCCGGTACTGCTCGTCTGGGCGGCGCTCGCGGTGGCGATGACGCAGGTCGGCCTGCCGAGGACGCAGATCCGCATGGCGACCGAGGCGGCACTGATCCCGGTGTGGTTCCTCGCGGTGTACCTGCTGGTGACCGCCTTCACGCCGCTTGCGCAGCGGCTGTGGGACCGGTTCGGCTGGGGGAGCGTGGCGCTGTTCCTGCCGCTGGCGATGGCGACCGACTGGCTGACCTTCAACGCGAAGGTGCCGTGGGTCAACTTCACCAACTTCCTGTGGGTGTTCCTCGCGATCCACCAGCTGGGCTTCGCATGGCGGGCGGGGAAGTTCGCGAAGCCGCTCTTCGCCTGGGGGTGGTTCGCGGTGTCGCTGGCAGTGCTCGTCAGGATCACCGTCTACGGCTTCTACCCGGTCTCGATGGTCTCGGCACCGGGCGGCTTCTCGAACTCGCTTCCGCCGACCCTCGCCCTGATGGCGCTGGGAGCGATGCAGGTCGGGCTGGTGCTCGCGCTCGAGCCGGCGGGGCGCCGCCTGCTCGCGAGCACCCGCGTCTGGACCGCGACCGTGCTGATGAACGGCATGATCATGACCGTCTTCCTGTGGCACCTCACCGCCTTCGTGCTGGTCATGACGGTCGACTGGCTGCTGCTCCGCGGCCTCGGCCTCGGGGCGGTGCCGGGAACGGGCGAATGGTGGATCACGCGCCCCTTGTGGATTGCGATCTACGTCATCGCGCTCCTCCCGCTCATCGCGATCTTCGCGCGGCATGAACGCAGCTTCGGCCCGATCCGGGGCGGGCGCACCGTCCCGCGCCTCAGGGCCGTGCTCGGCGTGCTGGCGATCTGCGCCGGCCTCGGCGCGACGGCGGGGCTCACCATCGCGAGCCCCGACAGCCTTTCCGGCATCCGCTGGTGGGTCGTCGCGCTCCCGCTGGTGGGCGCGGCGCTGATGGGCTTCGGGCCGGTCTATCGCCCGAGGAACCGTCCCGGATCGGCAGGCGAGCCCGCGCTCTAGGTGCCCATCAGGTAGTCCCGGGTGATCGGCAAGGCATGGCGGGAACGGATGTACTGGATCTGGTAATTGCCCATGCCCCCGTTCTCGAACACCGTCGCCGCGCCCGCCAGGTAGAAGGTCCACATCCGGAAGAACTTCTCGTCGTACATCGCGATGATCGCGTCCCTGTGCGCCATGCAGTTGGCGTACCAGGCGCGGATCGTCTTGGCGTAGTGCAGCCGCAGCGTCTCGACGTCGGAGGCGATCAGGCGATACTTCTCGCTCGCCGCGACGGTTTCCGAGAGCGCCGGGATGTAGCCGCCCGGGAAGATGTACTTGCGGGTGAAGGCGTCGGTGGTGCCGGGGGTGCCGAACCGGCCGATGGTGTGGAGCAGCATCACTCCGTCATCGGCGAGGATATTGGCGCAGGCCTCGAAGAAGGTCTCGAACTGCGCGCGCCCGACATGCTCGAACATGCCGACCGACACGATCCGGTCGAAGCGGCGCCCGGACGCGGCAGTGTCGCGGTAGTCCTCGAGGAGGATCGTCACCTTGTCCGCCACGCCCGCCTCGCGCACCCGCTCGCGGGCGAGGGCGGCCTGTTCTTCCGAGAGGGTGATGCCGGTGACATGCACGTCGTGGTGCCGGGCGAGGTGGATCGCCATGCCGCCCCAGCCGCAGCCGATGTCGAGCACCGTGTTGCCGGGCTTCAGGGCGAGCTTGCCCGCAATGTGCTTGAGCTTCGCGGCTTGCGCCTCGGCAAGGGTGGTGACCCCTTCGCCCCAGTAGGCGCATGAATACTGCCAGTGCTCGGCATCGAGCATCAGCGCGTAGAGGTCGTTGCCGATGTCGTAGTGGTGCGCGACGTTCTGCTTCGCACCGACGCGGTTGTTGATCTGCTCGGCGAAGAAGCTCGCGCGGTTGACGAGGCGCTTCAGGGTGCTGGGCGGGCCGATGTCGCCGCCCTTGTCCCACGGGTTGTTTGCGCGCAGCAGGCTGACGAGGTCCATCACGTCGCCTTCCTCGATCAGCAGCCGCCCTTCCATGAAGGCCTCCGCCGCCCCGAGGCGCGGGTCCATGAGGATGTCGCGCGGCACCCGGTCATCGGTGAAGCGCAGGACCACCTCGGGGAAGCCCTCGGCGGGCGCACCGTAGGTGTTCGCGCTGCCGTCGGCGAAAACCACGCCGAGGCGGCCCTGCTTGACGGAGCGGGACAGAAAGCGGTCGAGAAGCGGCTTGCTCATGAAATTCCTTTCGTCGGCCTGCTCAGAGGGATAGTCTGCCGCGCGGGATTGGCAACAAGCGCCTGCCGGATCGGCGCCCGAATTGGGGGCAAGTGCCATGGCTAAAGCAAAGACGACGATCACC
>JBJTSG010000227.1:0-8905 GCA_046076505.1 Erythrobacter sp.
CGAACCCGGCGAGCGAGCTGTTGACGTGAAGCTCATCCACCATGTCGATCAGGCTCGCCATCGGCACTTCGGTCTCGATCCGGTCGGCATAGGCGGCCATGTCGCCTGCCGACAGGAGCCCGCGCCGGTGCCCGGCGAGGACATCGGGGTGCGGCTTGTAGATGACGAAGGCATCGGGGCCGGCGTGCTCGCGCGCACGGCGCAACAGTTCGAGGTTGGAGGCAAGCGCGCCGCCGCTGGTCACGGCGCGGTCGTCCTCGACCTGTCCGGGCACCAGGATATGCCGGCGCGCGCCGCCCGGCCGCTCGAGCCGCTGCGGGGCGGCGCTTTCATACTTGGAGAGGCCGCCCGAGACGATCGCCGCGCGCAGCGCCGCAGCCCGCGCCACGAGGTCCGCCGACAGGTCCGAATTCTGCAGCAGATCCTCGAGTTCGCTCGGCCGGGTGGGATCGAAGTGGACCCCGCGCTCGTCCACGACGATCGACAGCGGCGGAACGCAATCGGCGCCAAGCCCGGAGGAGCGGATGAAGCCATCCTCGACCTCAATCAGGCGGCGACCGGCGAGCGCCTTTTCCTGCGCCTTGCTGAGGCGGGAACGCCACACCGCCACGCGGTCCTCGGGCGCCAGCGTCGGCACGCCGCGTTGGAAGGGCGTCTCGCTTCCGTTCCACAGCAGCGGCGCGACGGTCGGCCGCTTCCAGTGCGCAAAGCCGAGAGCCGCGGTAATGCCGCGGTTGCCGTCGATGAGGCGGCGCCAGAACCCGCAGAGCTCGATCGCTTCGAGCGGCGTCAAGACGCCGCCGCTGAAAGGATCGATCCAGCGCCAGTCCGTCAGGTGCGCGCGCACCAGCGCTTCGGGATCGACGGGTTGCGGCGCGCCATCGGGGCCGGCGATGGTAAGGGGCTTGCCAGCCGCCAGCGCCAGGACGGCGCGCGGATCGCCTGCGGGCAGAGCCACCTCCTCGGCGGCATCGAGCAGTGGCCACGGATCGGCGTCAGCGGGCCAGTTCCTCGAATCCAGTCGGGTCGGTCCCGCGACCTGCCTACCCCAGTAAGTCCCTCCGACCCGGTGCCGGGCCAGCGCAGCGAGGAGCGCCTGCCCGTCCCCTTCGCCTTGCCCACCGGGCTCCGAGAAGCCGCAGGGGCGGGCGCGCGGGAACGGCGGGATCGCGAGGATCGGGACGGAGCTCATGTCAGCCGAGCGCGGCGATCGCCACCAGATCGCTGAGGATACCCTCGAGCTGGTCGAGCGGCACCATGTTAGGGCCATCGGAGAGCGCAGCGTCGGGATCGGGGTGCGTTTCCATGAACAAGCCATCGACCCCCACCGCCATGGCCGCGCGGGCGAGCGGGGCGACGAATTCGCGCTGGCCGAGCGATCGGTCGCCGCCGCCTCCGGGCAGCTGCACGCTGTGGGTGGCATCGAACACCACCGGACAGCCCATCTCGCTCATGATCACGAGACCGCGCATATCGACGACGAGATTGTTGTAGCCGAAGCTGGTGCCGCGCTCGCACAGCGCGATCTGCGGGTCGTTGACCCCGGCCTCCTTGGCGGCCGTCTGCGCCTTGGCGAGCACCGCGCCCATGTCCTGCGGCGCCATGAACTGCGCCTTCTTGATGTTGACCGGCTTGCCGCTGCCGGCGGCCGCCATGATGAGATCGGTCTGGCGCGCGAGGAAGGCCGGGGTCTGGAGCATGTCGACCACCTCGGCCACCGCCGCCACCTGGCCGGGCAGGTGCACGTCGGTCAGGACCGGAAGGCCGGTTGCCTCCCGGACCTTCTCGAGCACTCGCAGCCCCTCCTCGATCCCGTGGCCGCGGAAGCTGCTGACCGAGGTGCGGTTCGCCTTGTCGAAGCTGGCCTTGAAGATCACCGGCATACCGAGCCGGTCGCCGATGGTGCGCAGGCGCTCGGCGATGTGGAGGCAGAGGGCCTCGCTCTCGATGACGCAGGGACCGGCGATCAGAAAGGGCGGCGCTCCGGCGGAGCGCTGCAGGGGCGGCAACATCAGGTGTCCTCCACATGGGCGCGGCGGACCAATTGCGCTTCGATCAGCGGAATGTCACTCGGATTGTTGAGTTCGATCATGTCCCATGCGGGCGCCGGGCAGACCGCGACGCCGACGGGCAGGCCGGCATCGAGGAAGCGGAGCTGTTCGAGCCCCTCCTGCAACTCGAGCGACACAGCGCCATGCGCCACGTAACCCTCGAGAGAGGCCGGGCGGTAAGCGTAGAGGCCGAGGTGGAGCAGCACCGGCTCGCGCGGGGCCGTGCCGGGGGCGATATGCGGGATGATCGACTTCGAAAAGTACAGCGCCCGTCCCGCCCGGCTGCACACCACGGTGGTGCCGCCGACGCGTCCTGCAGCGGCGTCGGTCTGCAAGTGGGCGAGGACCGTGGTGGTCGCGGGCACGGCGACCGTCGCCATCGCCAGCTCGCAGTCCGCTTCGAGCGCGGCGACGACAGCAGCGACCATCGACGCCGGAGTGAGCGGCGCGTCGCCCTGGAAGTTGACCACGATCTCGGGCTCTTCTTCGAGTTCGGCGAGCGCCGCGGCACAGCGTTCGGTGCCGTTGACGCATTCGACCGGGGTCATCACCACCGCCATGCCTTCGGCCTTGGCGAAGTCGGCGATGCGGCTATCGTCGGTCGCGATCACGCAACCGGCATCCGGCCCCAGCGCCCGCGCGGCCGCGAGCGCGGCCTCCCACGTGTAGTGCAGCGCAGGCCGCGCGACGCCGTCCGCGCCGGTGAGCGGCGCGAGAGGCTTGGCGGGAAAGCGGGTCGATGCGAGCCGCGCGGGGATGATCAGCTGGACGCGGGGCATGACCTCACGGCGCGAGAGCAGGTGCCGGCGCCGAGGCAATGTCGTAGATCTGCACCGCGCCGATCGGCACGTTCGGCTGGCGCTCGTCGACCACGAACAGCACCGTGATGCGGTGCGTGTTCATGAGCTCGAGCGCCTCCTGGACGCGCGCGGTGCGGATAATCGTGCGCGGCGCGTGGGTCATGATGTCCTCGGCGGTGCCGAATACGACGTTGCGCGCCTGGCGACGCAGGTCCCCGTCGGTGATGATGCCGACCAGCGCCCCCTCGTCGTCGATCACCCCGGCCACACCGAGGCGCTTCTCGGTCATGGTCACGAGGACCTCGGCCATCGGCGTCTTCAGCGCGACCAGCGGCAGGCGATCGCCGGCGTGCATCACGTCCTCGACGCTGCGCAGGAACAGACCGATCTCGCCGCCGGGGTGCAGTGCGCGGATGTCGGAACCCGACAGGCCGCGGGCGCGCATCGCCGCCACGGCAAGCGCGTCGCCGAGGGCGAGCATCATCGTGGAGGAGGTGGTGGGCGCGAGGCTCGAGGTGCAGGCTTCCTCGACAGTCGGGAGCAGCAGGCCGAGATCGGCGGTGCGCATCAGCAGCGAGTTGGGATTGCGCGACACGCCGATCACCGGGCATCCGATCGCCTTGGCGTAGATGCACAGCGGCTGCACCTCGACGGTGGCACCACTGTTCGAGAAGACGATCAGCACGTCGCCCGAGCTGATCATGCCGACATCGCCGTGCGCTGCCTCGGCGGCGTGGACGAACAGGGCCGGCGTCCCCGTCGCCGCGAGGGTGGCGGCGATCTTGCGGGCGACATGGCCCGACTTGCCGATCCCCGAGACGATTACGCGCTGGTTGCAGGCGAGGATCATCTCCACCGCCCGTGCGAAGGCGTCGTCGATCTGGCTCTCAAGCTGGCGGAGGGCGTCGGCTTCCATGCGGATCACGCTGCGGCCCACCGCGAGGTGATCGTCATTCAACGCCAGAGGCGCGCTGCCGAGCTCCTTGACTTGAGTCTCCAAAGATCGTTCCTTGAGCACTGAACCCTCCAACACACCTAGACTGCCCATGGCGACCTTTGTCTGCGCAGTGATTGACCGGACAGATCGTGCGTTTTCGCAATATCGTTTTCGACCTGGACGGGACGCTCATTGACAGCGCCCGGCTGACGGGTGCCATCATTGATGGGATGCTCCGCAGACGCGGAGCTGACGTGAAGGCCGACCGCGCGTTGATCCGCGAAATGGACGCGGTCGGCGGGGCGGCGATGATCGCGGCGGTGATGGGCCGGCATTCCACTAATCCGGACGCGGAGATCGAAGAGTTCCGCGCGCTTCACCGGACGATCGAGGTGCCCGCCGACCTGCCGTTCCCCGGCGTGCGCGATACGCTCGAAATGTTGCACTGCGTCGGCATCGCCATGGCGATCTGCTCCAACAAGCCGCAGGTCCTGTGCGACAAGATCCTCGGCGAGCTCGGCCTTGCGGGCTATTTCGGCGCGATCGTCGGCAGCGCGCCCGATCGCCCGCGCAAGCCCGCACCCGACGCGGCGCTGCTGGCGCTCGAAGGCATCGGCGGCAGGCCGGAGGAAAGCCTGTACTGCGGGGATTCGGCGATCGACGTCGCCACCGCTCGTGCCGCAGGCCTCCCCGCGGTGCTGGTCGGCTGGGGCTACGGCACGGCCGCGGCGCTCGGCGAGGATCCCGGTGTGCCGGTGATCGATGCCATGGCCGATCTCGAGGATGCGCTGGCCGGGCACGATTTTCTAGGCCTTTTTCGCCGATGAGATGCGGGTGCCGAACACCCGGTCCCAGATCATTCCGGTGATGGCATAGTTGCCGTCGGTCGCGAGGTGGTGGTGCCGCATGTGGTGCACCTTCAGAACATTGGCGAGGCGGCCCTTCATCGGCAACTGGTGGCAGGCGAAGTGAACAACGTCGTAGGACACGTAGCCTGTCATGAAGCCGAGGAACACCCAGGTCCCCTGCGCGCCCATCACCGAGACGAGCACCAGCCAGATGAGTCCGCCGACCGGCACGCTGACGATCGGCGGCATCAGGTTGCGCAGCGGATCGTTGGGATGCGAATGGTGGTTGCCGTGGATGATGTACACGGCCTTCTGCAGCATCTCCGAACGAGGCTCGAAATGGAAGACGTAGCGGTGCAGTGCGTACTCGGTGAGCGTCCAAAGGACGACGCCCGCCATCGTGAGCGGCACCGCCCACCAGGTGCTCGCGGCGACCCAGCCGGTGACGGCGATGGCAGGAAGCAGGATCGCCCAGAGAATGGCGAAGGCATTCGCCGACATGACGGTGACCCGCTCCAGCCACTCGGCTTCGAAAAGCCTGGGGCGCTGGGCAGAACCTGGTCCTGGCCTATTATTCGACATTACACCCACGTGCCCCGACTGCAGGCCCCCAAGCCCAGCCGCTCGAAGAACCCTACACCAATTACAATGTCAAGATGACTCAAAACATACCTCGTCTTACCGCATCATCCCAACGGTTCGGCGCGACACTCCCGCGCCGGATTCACGTTATCTCAGTCCCATACCGCGGATGCGAAGAAACTACAGGACACTAGATGGTGGAGACGAGGAATGACGGGCCGCCGTGCCCTGAATGCCACATTTTGGCGACAGGTGCCTCGGGCGCACTCGGGCGCGAAGTGACGATCCGGCTCGCAAGACCGGGGGTCCGCCTGTCCTTGTGGGGTCGGAACATGGATCGACTCGAAGAAACAGCCGCACTTTGCCGTGCGAGGGGTGCCGAAGCCGAAGTGCACGCGATCGATCTCAGGGATACGACTGCGGCGTTAGCCCTCCTGCGGGCGTGCGACGACTGCCACCCCTTTGCCGAGGCCTATCTCGTCGCCGGCCTCGGCGACACCTTGCCGGCAGGACGAATCGCGGAGGACCCGGAGCAGGTGATCCGCCTCCTCGAAGCGAACTTGGTGGCGCCCGCAGCGATGGCATCCTTTCTCGCCGAGCGGATGGCGGCGCGCGGCGCAGGGCGCATCGCGCTGATCGGGACCGCGGCGGCCTCGCACTCCCTGCCCTTTGCGGCGAGTTATTCCGGCAGCAAGGCGGGGCTGGCGCGCTACGCCGACGCGCTGCGACTCGCGGTGAAGAGCCGCGGCGTCACGGTCACGCTCGTCTCGCCGGGTTTCTTCGCCCCGTCCGGCCCAGGCGCCGCAACGCCCTCGCGTCCCGGCGAGATCGGGGCGGACCGTGTCGCCGAGCGCACCATCGCGGCGGTCGCCAGCGGCGCCGCCGAACTAGTGGTGCCGCGGCGCTTCCTGCTGCTGCGCTGGCTCGATCGCCTCCTGCCGCGCCCCTTGCGCGACCGCGTCCTGCTCTCCCTGCGCCTCCCCTGAACCGATCGCCTCGAGGAGTGCGTGATGCAGTTCCGCAGGGGTGAGGTCGCGCTCGCGCCCCCCGTCGGGCAGCACCGCGCCGTTCGCATCGAAGCGCAGGATGACATAGGGCGTGTGGCGCTCGGGGCCCGGCTCGCTCGCGCCCGGGATGCTCGGCCGGTGGTCGCCGAAGAAGCACAGCGTCACCGGGCGACCGATCCGCGGCAGTTCCTCGACCAGTCTTGCGAGCATCGCGTCGCTGCGCCGCAGCAGGCGAAGGTAGGGCGCTGCGGGACAGTCGCCGTGCCTGTCGCTCGCAGGCCACGGGCCGTGGTTCTCGATGGTGACAGCATAGATCAGTGACGCCCTAGAACCGCCGGCGGCAAGCGCGAGGATCCGATCGGTCACCGCTGCATCGGTGACGTAGCGGCCCTCGCCGGGAGCGGGCGGCGCGAAGCTGTCCTCCCCGACGAGGGTGGCGAAGCCGCTCTCGGGCATCAGCCGGTCTCGGCCGTAGAAGCGCAGGTCATGCGGGTGGACGAAGACGGTATCCCATTGCGCCGGGTCGAGCCGGTTCGGCAGCGCCCAGCTCGCTTCGCCGCGGGCGGTGAGGAACGGGTCGAAGCGCCGCGCGCCGAGCTGCGCCTCGTCGCGCCCGAACAGCACGCCATACTCGGTACGCATGGTGTAGGCGCCGAAGCCCGGGACCAGCAGGCGACCCGATTGCCATGCGAGGGCGCGGGCGCGCGACAGGCCCGGAAGGGTCGTTTCGGCGTTGCCGAACACCGCGAGGGGATCGGTGAAGGATTCGCACTGTACGATCACCACCAGCTGCCCCGAGCTGCCCCCGATCCGCTCCGCCACGCAAGGATCCGGGTCGCCCGTCCGGCGCCACGCGGTCCATTGCGCCAGCAGGGCCGGGACGAGGCCGAGCCGCGCGACGTCGCGCTCGGGATCGGGGATCGGCGTGCTGAGGCTTCGCACCGCGCGCGGCAGGGCCACGGCGAGCCCCCCCCATCCGGCCAGAGCCAGGACGAGGCCGCCCGCCCGGGGCGCAATCTCGCCTGTGGCGAGCACCGACAGCGGCGCGATCACCCCACCGAGCCCGGCGATCAGGACCGCGATCTGCCAAGGTCGCAGCGCCGAGATGTAGAACTGCGGATGCTGGAACACCGCACCGATAAGCGCCAAGTCGCTGAACACCAGCGGCTCGCCGAGCACCCTGCGCTTGATGTTGGAGATGAGCGAAAGAGCTGCGAACATCACCGCGACGCTGATCCCGGCGACTGCCGGTGCTCCGGTCAGCGCCAGTAGCAGCGCGAAGGCGATAAGCGCGGTGAGCAGCAGGACCAGCGACCCCGACGCGCTGCGCGCCGGCACGCCAATCCGCGGGCGCGGCAGGGCGAACAGGTCCGCAAGCACGACCAGCAGCGCAACCAGCGGCGCGCCCCGTGCAAGGTTGGCAAGCACCTCGTTCATGCGCGATCTGCCAAGCCGGGCGGGAACGGCGCGCAGCGACGCATTTCTGCCGTGACCTCGCGACCTTGCCTCGTCATGCAGCGGCGCTACCGCCGAAAGGTGTTCAAGCGCAAAACAAAACCGCAAAGGGCGCATCGACAATGACGCGGGCGAGCGGCTAAAGTTACGTCAAATGACCACCAGTTCCTTGCGGTATCGACCAACCTGATGAATGCTGAACCCGCCCCTTTTTCTTCCGGGGAAAAACTGACTGAACAGCGTCGGGTGATGCTGCTGCAGGGGCTGATGGGGCCGTTCTTCAGGCGCCTTGGCCTCGGCCTGCGCAAGGCCGGGCACGACGTCTGGAAGATCAATTTCAACGGGGGCGACCGCGCCTATTGGCGCCTGCCGAACGGCATCGACTACCGCGGGTCGCTGGCGGACTGGCCGGAGGTATTCGCCGGGCTTCTCGAGAAGCACGACATCACCGACGTCATGCTGTTCGGCGATTGCCGGGTGCATCACATGGCCGCGCTCGAGGTCTGCCGCGCGCGCGGCGGGGTGACGATCTGGGTGTTCGAGGAAGGCTACATCCGCCCCGACTGGGTGACGCTGGAGATCGGCGGGGTCAACGGCCATAGCCAGCTGTCGCGCGACCCCGAATGGTACCGCAACCGCGCGGCGGAGCTGCCCCCGGTGCCGGACCACCGCAAGGTGCCCGCCTCGTTCCGCCGCCGTGCCGCCGAGGGCCTGATCTACAACGCGGCCGACGTGCTGACCCGCTGGCGCTATCCGGGCTGGGAGACCCATCGCCCGTGGCACCCGCTCGTCGAAGGCATGGGCTGGGCACGCAAGCTGTCGCGGCGCGAGGAGCGCCGGGTGAAGGGGTCGGCCCTGCTCGAGCGCCTCTTCGAGCAGGACGCCGCCTACTACCTGTTCCCTCTCCAGCTCGATTCGGATGCGCAGATCCGCCTGCACTCCCCTTTCGCCGGGATCGTCGAGGCGATGAGGATGGTGCTCGGCTCCTTCGCCGAACACGCGCCCGTCGGCACGCGGCTGGTCATCAAGGAACACCCGCTCGACAACGGCGTGCGCGACTGGGAGCTCGAGGCGGCGACGCTCGCCAAGCAGTTCGGGATCGCCGACCGGGTCGACTACCTCGCTTGGGGGGCCATCGAGGCGCTCGGGCAGCTGGCGCTCGGTCTTTTCCCTTTTCCCCTCCCCCTCTTCCCTCTCTCCCTCTCCCTCTTTTTTCCTTTTTTTT
>JBJTSG010000228.1:0-18087 GCA_046076505.1 Erythrobacter sp.
GAACGCCGGGGTCGAGGCGGCGCGCGCCGGGGAGGCGGGCAAGGGCTTCGCGGTCGTCGCCAACGAGGTCCGCGCGCTCGCCCAGCGCTCGGCGGACGCGGCCAACGACATCAAGGCGCTGATCGGCAAGTCGACCGCCCATGTCGGCGACGGCGTGGCGCTGGTCGGCGAGACGGGCACGCTGCTCGCCGAGATCGTCGCCCAGGTCGGCGGCGTGACCGCGCAGGTGAACGAGATCGCCGAGAGCACGTCCTCGCAGGCGAGCAACCTCGAACAGGTCAATGTCGCGGTCGCCACGATCGACCGCATGACCCAGCAGAACGCGGCGATGGTCGAGCAGTCGACCGCCGCGACCCGCAGCCTCTCGACCGAGGCGCAGCGGCTGGGCGAACTGGTCTCGCGCTTCCGGGTGAGCGGCGGGATCGGCGCCGGCGTCGCGGCTCCGGCGGCGTTCATCCCTGCGCCCGCCCCGGCCCACGCCGCGCCGCGCAAGGCCCCTTTGCGGAAGGCCATCGCGCCGCCGCCCGCCCCTTCCGCCCCGCCCGCTCCCGTGACCGGCAACCTTGCCCGCAAGGTCGCGGCCGCGCCGCTGCCGCCGCCTGCGCCCGCCCCGCTTTCCGCCGGCGTCCCGGACGAGGACGACTGGAGCGAATTCTAGGCATGCCTGAAGCAGCACCGAGCCTCGCCCATCTCCCCGCCACACCCTCTCCAGACCCCCGCCACACCCCTCCCACACCCCCCGAAACAGCGCGAATGAGGTGGTTTCGATGATCGCTCTTCCCCCCGTCTGCGACCGCAGCGCCGCCGCCGCGCTCTACCCCGAGATTGCCGAAAGCCTCGGCGCCGCGCCCCTCGCGATCGACGCCGCGCGGGTCGAGAAGATCGGTCAGGCGATGCTGCAACTTCTTGTTTCTGCTGCAAGAACCGAAGGCGGGATCATGGTGCACGAGCCCAGCCCCGCGTTCACCGCGGCGCTGTCGCTGACGGGCCTCGGGCACATCGTCATGGAAGGGGGCGCCGCGGCATGACCGAAGACGACATCCAGCAGATCTTCTTCGTCGAATGCGAGGAAGCTCTCGAGGCCGCCGAGACGGGTCTTGCGGCCTGCCGTGAAGGAACCCACGACGGGGAAACCATCAACGCGATCTTCCGCGGGGTGCACTCGATCAAGGGCGGCGCGGGGGCATTCGGCTACATCCCGCTGCAAGCCTTCACCCACGGCTTCGAGAACCTGCTTGGCGACGTGCGCGAGGGCAAGGTTGCGCTGGAGCCGGCGCTGGTCGACCTCCTCCTCCTCGCGCTCGACTGCCTGCGCGACCACGTCGAGGCCGCGCGCGGCGGCGGAACCCCGCCGGACGATGCGGAGCTCCTCGCGAGGCTCGAGGCGGCGCAAGCCGGGAACGCCAGCGCCCCGCCGCCACCGATGCCTCCGCCCGCCCCCGCGCCCGCCTTCGACGATCTCGACGCCCTGCTCGACGAACTCGCGGTGCCTGCCGCCTCGGCCGCGCCCGCGGACGAGGGCTGGCTCGTTCACATCCGCCCCCATGCCGGAGCGATGACCAAGGGCAGCGAGCCGCTGCTGTGGCTGCGCGAGCTGACCGATCTGGGCGGCACCTGCGAGGTCTGCGACGTCACGGCAATCCCCCCCTTCGAGCGCCTCGTTGTCGAGCAGGGTTACCTCGGCTGGACCTTCCGCATGCCCGGCCACGTCGGGCGCGAGGCGGTGGCGGAGATCTTCGACTTCGTCGGCGACGAGGTCGGCCTGGCCTATGGCGCGGAGGCCGCCATGCCGCCGCCGCGCATCGCTGCGCCCGCCGCACCGTCCCGTGCGGGCGCCGCGCCGGTCGATCCGGTGCCTGCGCCGATCAGTGCGCCCGTGCCGCTCGCCGTCGCCGCCGCCGGCGAGACTGCCGCCACCTCTCCCGCCGCCGCGGCCGTCGCGGGCACGGCGGCGCCCGCTCCTGCCAACCAGTCGGTGCGCATCGACCTCAGGAAACTGGACATGCTGATCGACGGCGTGGGCGAGCTCGTCATCGCCCAGGCCATGCTGGCCCAGCGCCTCAGCAACGAAAACCTCGCCCATATCGAGGAACTCGCCCTCATCGAGACCCTGGTGCGCGACATTCAGGAGCACGCGATGGCGTTCCGCGCGCAGCCGATCAGCTCGGTGTTCGGGCGCGTTCCCCGCCTGCTGCGCGAACTCGGCGCCTCGACCGGCAAGCACGTCAAGCTCGAGGTCGCCGGCGAGACGACCGAGCTCGACAAGACCGTGATCGAACGCCTCAGCGAACCGATGACCCACCTCATCCGCAACGCCGTCGACCACGGGATCGAGCCGCCCGAGGAGCGCCGCGCCGCGGGCAAGGACCCGGAAGGGACCCTCACCCTCTCGGCCGAGCAGAAGGCGGGACGGATCATCATCCGCATCGCCGACGACGGGCGCGGGATCGACCGCGAGCGGGTGCTGGCAAAGGCGATCGCGAACGGCCTCGTTGCCCCCGAAGCGCAGCTTTCCGACGAGGATATCCACCAACTGATCTTCGCCCCCGGCTTCTCGACCGCCGCGCAGGTCTCGAACATCTCGGGGCGCGGCGTCGGCATGGATGTGGTCAAGCAGAACGTGAAGGAGCTGGGCGGGCGCATCACCATCGAGAGCGTGCCGGGCAAGGGCACCACCTTCAGCCTCGCCCTG
Source organism: Erythrobacter sp. (assembly GCA_046076505.1). GTDB lineage: Bacteria > Pseudomonadota > Alphaproteobacteria > Sphingomonadales > Sphingomonadaceae > Erythrobacter. The sequence continues at coordinate 2,693 of JBJTSG010000228.1, forward strand.
CCGCTGACCCTCGCGATCTCGGACGGGATGATCGTTCAGGTCGGCGACCAGTCACTGGTGATCCCGCTTACGCACGTGATAGAGAGCCTCCGTCCGACCGAGGCCGACGTCAAGGGCATGGGCACCTCGGCGCAGGTCCTGAACGCGCGCGGCACCTTCGTGCCGATCGTGCCGCTTGGGCTACTCACCGGTGCGCGGGAGGCCGCGACCAACCCCTGCGAGGGCGTGCTGGTGCTGGTCGAGACCGAGGGTCACGGCCGCGCCGCGCTGCTGGTCGATGCCATCGCCGACCAGCGCCAGTTCGTCATCAAGGCGCTCGATGCACACTACCGGCAGATCGACAGCGTCGCCGGGGCGACGATCCTCGGCAACGGCAAGGTCGCGCTGATCGTCGACGTCGACTTCATCGCCAGCACCGCCGCACGCAGCGTCGGGGGCGCGGCCCTGCCGGTCGCGGCCTGACAATGGACGCGATCCCCGCCGATCCGGCTAGCGGCAGCACGGTCCCGGGAGTCAGCCCGGCGATCTACAGCGATGCCGATTTCCGCCGCATCGCCGAGCTGATTCATGCCCAGACCGGGATCGTGCTTTCCGAGCGCAAGAAGATGCTCGCCTATTCGCGCCTTGCCCCGCTGGTGCGGCGCTCGGGGCTCACAAGCTTCGGCGCGTTCCTCGACACGCTCGCCGGCAACGCGGCGAGCCTCACCGAGGTGATCGCCGCGCTCACCACCAACCACACCTATTTCCACCGCGAGCCCCACCACTTCGAGCATTTCGAGACCGTGTTGCGGCCCGATCTGGTGGCCCGCGCGCTGGGCGGTGCGGCGGTACGGATCTGGTCGGCCGGCTGCTCGACCGGCGAGGAGATCTGGACGCTGCTGATGGTGCTGCTCGGGCCCAATCGCGAGGAGGGCCTGAGGATCGCGCGCAGCAAGCTGCTCGCGCTCGCCAGCGACATCTCGGTCAACGCGCTCGCCGGGGCTCGCGCGGCGACCTATCCCGAAGGCGCGCTCGAGGCTCTCCCCGAGAACCTGCGCCGACTGTGGAGCGCTCCTGCCGGCGGGCCGGGCGAGCCGCGCCTCGCGATCGACCCCTCGCTGCAGGCGATGGTGCGCTTCCGCGCGCTCAACCTGATGGGCGAGTGGCCGATGCAGCGTCCCTTCGACGTGATCTTCTGCCGCAACGTCATGATCTATTTCGACACCCCCACGAAGGAGCGGCTGGTCGAGCGCTTCGCCCGCCAGCTGGTCCCTGGGGGCTTTCTCTACATCGGCCATTCCGAGCGGGTGAGCGGGCCGGCAACGGCGCTGCTCGATCCGGTGGGGCCGACCATCTACAGGCGGAGCATGGCGGCATGAGCACGAACATAAGGGTCCTGATCGTCGACGACAGCCCGTTGATGCGCGCGCTGCTCCAGCGCCGGCTCGAGCGCGAAAGCGACATCACCATCGCCGGCACCGCCGCCAACGCCGCCGAGGCGCGCCAGCTGATCAAGGCGCTCGATCCCGACGTGGTGACGCTTGACATCGAGATGCCGGGGATGGACGGGCTGTCCTTCCTCGAGAAGATCATGGAGCTGCGCCCCACCCCGGTGATCCTCGTCTCGGGCGCGACCGAGGCCGGAGCGAGCGCCACGGTTCGCGGTCTCAGGCTCGGCGCGATCGGGTGCATTCCCAAGTCGCAGCTCAAGATAAACCCCGGCGAGGAGGATGACGGCGCGCTGGTCGACATGGTGCGCGAGGCGGCGCGGGTGCGCTTCGTCCGGGCGCCCGCGCGCCCCGCCCCCAGAGCACCGACGGCGGCGCCCGCCCCTGCGGCTGCCGACAACCCGGCAAGCCATCTGCCCGAGGTGATCGTGATCGGCGCCTCGACCGGCGGGGTCGAGGCGCTGCACGCGGTGCTCTCGGGCTTTCCCGCAGATTGTCCCCCGACGCTCGTCGTCCAGCACATCAACGGCTGTTTCGCCGGCGCCATCGCCCAGTCCTTCGATCGTGCGGCGCGGCCACGGGTGATGCTCGCCGAGAGCGACATGCCCCTGGAGCGCGGCATGGTGCTGCTCGCGCCCGGCAACGAACGCCACCTGCAGGTCGCCTCGGCGGGATCGCGGGGCTTGCGCTGCGTGCTGCGCGAGGGTGAGCCGGCCGCTGGGCACCGCCCGAGTGTCGACCGGCTGTTCGCCTCGCTGGCGACGACCCTCGGCCCCGCGCGCGGGAACCGCGGGCTCGGCGTGCTGCTGACGGGCATGGGCCAGGACGGCGCGCAGGGCATGGTCCAGCTTGCGAGCATCGGCGCGCGGACCATCGCGCAAGATCAGGCGAGCTGCGTGGTCTTCGGCATGCCGCGCGCCACGATCGAAGTGGGCGTGGCGCGCGAGGTCCTGCCGCTCGAGCGGATCGCGCCCGCGATCTTCGGGTCCGCCGGCGTGGGAGCGGCGGCATGAGCGACATGAGCCCCTTCCCGCTCCACGCCGCCGCAGCTCATCCGCCCGGAGAGATCATCCGGGTCACCATCGTCCAGGGGGAGGCCAAGGCGAGCACCGACCCGCGGGTGGAGATGAGCACGATCCTCGGCAGCTGTGTCGCCACCTGCCTGTTCGATCCGGTAGCGCGGGTCGGCGGCATGAACCACTTCCTCCTCGCCGAACCCCCTGCCCACGCCCGCGCGGCCGCCGCCTTCGACAGCGACTACGGCCTGTTCCTCATGGAGCTGCTGGTCAACGAGATGCTCGGCCTCGGCGCGCGCAAGAGCCGGATGCGGGCGCGGCTCTACGGTGGCGCGAACCTCAACCCCGACCTTTCGCCGATCGGCACCGCCAACGCCGTCTTCGCCCGCCAATTCCTCGAGCGCGAGGGCATCCCCAAGGTATTCGAGGACCTTGAGGGCACCCAAGCCCGGCGCATCCAGTTTCGCCCGGCGAGCGGCCAGGTCCGCGCCCGCCTCGTGCCCGCCGAAACCGCCCCTACGCAGAAACCACTGGGGCGCCCGCAATCGGCGCTTGGCACGGTCGAACTATTCTAGGTCCAAACGGAGCACATCATGGAAGCCAGCACTGCAACCCCGGCGATCCGGGTTCTCACCGTGGACGACAGCGCCTCGATGCGCGCCCTGCTGCTCGGCGCACTGACCTCGCGCGGCTTCGCCGTCGAGCAATGCGAGGATGGTCAGGAGGCGCTCGAATGGCTCGCCTCGAACGAGGTCGACGTGATCATCACCGACATCAACATGCCGCGCCTCGACGGCTTTGGCCTGATCGAGAAGCTGCGCACCAGCGCGCTGCATGCCGAACGCCCGATCCTCGTCCTCACCACCGAGAGCTCGGAGGAGAAGAAGCAGCGCGCCCGCAACGCCGGGGCGACCGGCTGGATCGTCAAGCCCTTCGACGCCGACAAGCTCACCGCCGCGCTGCGCCGCGTGATCCACTGATCCTTCCACCCGACGAGGAACCAGCCCCATGCGCCACGAACTCATCACCTTCGGCATCGCCAGCCAGCGCTTCGGGATCGACATCATGACCGTTCGCGAGATCCGCGCCTGGTCGCCCGTCACCCGCTTGCCGCGGGTGCCCGATTATGTCGCGGGCGTGGTCAACCTGCGCGGTGCGGTGCTGCCGGTGATCGACCTTGCCGCGCGGCTGGGCTGGACGCCGACCGAGGCGACGCCCCGCAACCCGATCATCGTCATCGAGCACCAGGGCCAGATGCGCGGGCTCATCGTCCATGATGTCGCCGACATCGTCTCGATCGAGGCCGGCACGCTGCAGCAGCCCGATGCCATGGGGCACGAGACCATCACCCACTTCCTCGAAGGCATCGCTCCGCTCGGCGAGGACATGGTGATGGTGCTCGACCTTGCCCGGTTGATGGCGGACGAGCCGATCGAGCTGGCGGCCTGAGCATGGGCGCACAGGCGCACCGGGCCGCGGCCCCCCATGCCCCGACGCTGCTCGCCGAAATTGCAGCGCAGCTGTCGAGCCTCGCGGAGGAGTCCGAGAGGTTCGGCGCGGTGCTGTGCAGCGATGCCGCCGTGGCGGGAAACTACCTCGTGCAGCTCCAGCAGATCGACCGGCTCGCGCAGTCGCTCCGCGAGATGGCGAGCGTGCTGGCCGCCCGCGATCCGGCGGCGGCAGTGGCAGGTATCCGGCTCGGCGACCTGCGTCTCGCGCTGGGCGGGGCGGATGCACACTGAGCGCTTTCTCGTCGGGCTGCATGGCGCGGCGGCGGTCCTCGCGCTCGGCGCGTCGACGCTCTGGCCGCGCCCGGGTCAGGCCGCGCAGCTCGTGCCGCTCCCGGGCAACGACCTCGCCGGCGTGCTCGGCTGGGCCCGGCGCGAGGGCGCGCCCCTGCTCGAACTCGACACCGCCCGAGGGCGCGTGATCGCCCGCCTGCCCGGGGATGGCAGCTTGCTGCGCGCACTCGGCGCCGGCGTCCTCCCCCTCACCGCCCGTCCCCGAGACTGCCAGCCCAGGAGCACACCGTGACCGACCTCTTCATCGACGACATGCGCCAGCTGCGCGAGAACGGCATGCGCGTGGTTGGCGCCCTGGCTGCGGCGATTGGCGGCGTCATCATGGTGTGGAGCCTCGTCGAGGGTGCGCCGGTCATCGCCCTGAGCGCGGCCCTGCTGGTGGCCGCGCCGACGTGGTTCGCGATGCAGCGCCGCTGCGATCCGGTGGCGCGATCCGTCATCGCGGTGACCTACCCGCTGCTCGCCGGCCTGATTCTGGCGCTGGCGAGCACCACCGGGTGGATCATCGACATGCACATGGTGTTCTTCGCCTTCCTCGCTGTGCTCGCAGCACTCGCCGACTGGAGGGTGATCGCGATCGGCACGGCGGTGACGGCGCTGCACCATCTCGTGCTCAACTTCGTCGCCCCCGCCTACGTGTTCCCCGACGGCGCCGATCTTGCACGCGTCGTGTTCCACGCGGTGATCGTGCTGATCGAGGCCGGGGTGCTGATCGGGCTGTGCCTCCAGTTCGAAACCCTGATCCGCGGGCTGACCAGGGCACGCATCGCGCAGGCCGAACTCGACGCCGAGCGCAATGCCGAACGCGAGGCGATCGGGGCCGAGCAGCGGCTCGTGCTGACCGGCCTCAGCGAGCGGTTGCGTGCGCTGGCCGCGGGCGATCTCTCCTCGCGCCTCTCCACCCCCTTCCCGGGCGAATATGACCAGGCCCGCGCGCTGCTCAATGAAAGCTGCACCGCACTCGACGAGCTGGTCAGCGCAGTCGCGCTCACCGCCGAGCGCGTCGCCACTGGCGCGCACGAGCTGCGCGACGCCTCGGGCGACCTTGCCGGCAAGACCGAGCAGCAGACCGCCGCCATCGAAACCGTCGCGCGCACCGCCAATGCGCTGCTGCGCGAGATCGAGGGCCAGGCGGCGCTGTGGGCCGAAACCCGCGCCACGGCACTGGGCGCCAAGGCCGACGCCGACCGCGGCGCGGCCGACATCAACGGGGCGGTCGAGGCGATGACCCGGATCGAGGCCTCCTCCGCCGAGATTGGCGAGACCATCGCCTTCATCGACACCATCGCCTTCCAGACCAACCTTCTTGCCCTGAACGCCGGGGTCGAGGCCGCGCGGGCCGGGGAGGCCGGGAAAGGCTTCGCGGTGGTCGCCAACGAGGTGCGAGCGCTCGCCCAGCGTTCGGCCGAGTCCGCCAGCGCCATCAAGCAGATGGTTGCGGCATCGAAGGACGAGGTCGCGCTCGGCGTCACCCGCGTGCAGCAGATGGTCAGCCTGCTCGCCTCGCTCGTGGCGCGCTTCTCCGACATCGCGCAGCAGGTCGACCGCATCGCCTTGGGCTCGGACGGCACCCTCAAGGCGATCCGCGAGATCGACGCAGCGATGCACCTGCTCGATCGCGGCATGCAGCAGAACGCGGCCATGTCCGAACAGACCAGTGCCGCCTCGCTTGAACTGCTGCGCGGCGCGGAGGAGCTGAACGAGCAGGTGGCGCGCTTCCAGCGGCAGGACGCGGGCCAGCAGCCTGCGCCCCTCGCCTTCAGCCGAGCGGCCTAGCGCTTACTGCTTGCCCTGCATGATCGGCGGAGCAGACGGGATCGGAGCGCCGGTCTGGATCGACGTCTCTTGCGCAGCGAGGATCCCGACCACCTGCGTCCACACCGCGACGTTCTGCCGCAGCTGCGCGGGGTCGATCTTGTCGAGCGTGTCGTCGGGCGTGTGGTGGAGGTCGAAGTAGCGCGTGCCGTCCTGCTGGAGGTCGATGATCGCGCCTTTCTGGTCCTTGACGATCTGGATATCCGCGCCGCCGCCCGCGGGCTCGTTGCCACTCGACACCCCGAAGCGGGCCACGGCGCCAGCGATGGTCTTGTGGAGCGCGGGATTGGTCTCGCGGAAGTTCGAATCGAAGCGCCAGATGCGGTCCGCGCCGAAGTCGCTCTCCAACCCCACCGCCATCGGTTCCTTGATGTGCGCGGCGCTATAGGCCTTGCTGCCCCACAGCCCCGTCTCCTCGGCACCGGCGAAGAGGACCCGGACGGTGCGCAGGGGAACGCCCGCCCTGGCGACGTTCAACGCCGCGGCGGCAATGATCGCGCAGCCCGCACCGTCGTCGATCGCCCCGGTGCCGAGCCACCAGCTGTCAAGGTGGCAAGCGAGCAGCACCGGCGGGAGCGACGGATTGCGGCCGACGATCTCGCCGACGACATTGCCGCTCTCGGTCTCGCCCAGGCTCTTGGGCGTCAGCACCAGCTTCATGGTGATCGGCTTGCCGCCCGCGCGCTTGAACATCCGTTCGAGGTTCGCCGCGTCGGGGTTGCTGAGCGCGCCCGCCGGGGTCGGCGTCACGCCTTGCGGGAAGCTCGTGCCGCCGGTGTGCGGGTTGCGGTGGAGGTCGGTCCCCACCGACTTGATGACGGTCGCCAGCGCGCCCTTCTTTGCCGCGATGCCCGAGGCGACCCAGCGCGTCGGTCCGGCAAAGCCGTACTGGCTGCCGTCCTGTGTGGGGGTCATGGCATTGCTGACGAAGGCGATCTTGCCCTTGAGGCTGCCCTCGGGCGCGGTCTGGAGGTCCGCGACGGTCTTGAACATCACCACCTCGGCCGTGATCCCCTCCGGGCCGGTCGAGGCGGTGTCGCCCAGCGGCGCGACCGCGAAGCTCTGCGGGAAGGGGCTGACGATCTCGGCCCGGCCCGGTTCGCCGGGGACCCAAGTCTGCATCATGTAGGGCTCGATGGCGACGTTGCGGAAGCCCTTCGCCTTGAGCCACGCTGCCGCCCATGCGCGGCCCCGCGCCTCGGCTTCGGTGCCGGCCTGGCGCTGGCCGACCTCGGTGGTGATCCCCTCGACGAAGTCCCACGCCTGCGTGTCGCCCGTGAGCGCGGCGTCGGCAACTTCCTCCAGCGTCGGCGGCGGTGCGGGCGGCGCGGCGGCCGGTGCCTTGGCGAGGGTGGGAGCGGCGAGCGAGAGCGCGGCGAGCGCAGGGGCGATGCGGTTCATGGCCAGGGGTGCTAGGCCCGGCGCGCGGGCCTGTCTAGCCGCTTGCCCTCGCCCTTCCCCTTCCCTATCTGCCCGCCCAAACCTTCCCCGCCCGCATTTCTCTCGATCCCGAAGGACTGAACCGATGGCCGCACAATATGCCTATGTCATGAAGGGCATGACCAAGAGCTTCCCCGGCGCCCAGAAGCCGGTGCTGAGCAACATCAACCTGCAGTTCTACCAGGGTGCCAAGATCGGTATCGTCGGCCCCAACGGCGCGGGCAAGTCTACGCTGATCAAGATCATGGCCGGGATCGACAAGGATTTCACCGGTGAAGCCTGGCCGGGCGAGAACATCACGGTCGGCTATCTCGAACAGGAGCCCGAGCTCGACCCGACCAAGACCGTGCTGGAGAATGTCCGCGAAGGCGCCAAGGAAACCGCCGATCTGGTGGCCCGCTTCAATGAAATCTCGGCGCTGATGTGCGAGCCCGATGCAGATTTCGACGCGCTCGGCGCGGAAATGGGCGAGCTGCAGGACAAGATCGACGCGGTCGATGGCTGGACGCTCGACAACCAGCTCGAAGTCGCGATGGAGGCCCTGCGCTGCCCGCCGGGCGACTGGCCGGTCAAGGACCTCTCGGGCGGCGAGAAGCGCCGCGTGGCGTTGACCCGCCTGCTGATCCAGAAGCCCTCGATCCTGCTGCTCGACGAGCCGACCAACCACCTCGACGCCGAAAGCGTCCAGTGGCTCGAAAACCACCTCAAGGAATATGCCGGCGCGGTGCTGATGATCACCCACGACCGCTACTTCCTCGACAACGTGGTCGAATGGATCCTCGAACTCGACCGCGGCTCCTACTATCCTTACGAAGGCAATTATTCGACCTATCTCGAGAAGAAGGCGAAGCGCCTCGAGCAGGAAGCACGCGAGGAAAGCGGCAAGCAGAAGGCGCTCCAGCGCGAGCTCGAGTGGATCCGGCAGACCCCGGCCGCGCGCCAGACCAAATCCAAGGCGCGTATCCGCAAGTTCGAGGAGCTCCAGAACAGCCAGGACAACCGCGCCGTCGGCAAGGCGCAGATCGTCATCCAGGTGCCCGAGCGCCTCGGCGGCAAGGTGATCGAGGCCAAGAACATCTCCAAGGCCTATGGCGACAAGCTGCTGTTCGAAAACCTCAGCTTCATCCTGCCCCCGGGCGGCATCGTCGGCGTGATCGGGCCGAACGGCGCGGGTAAATCGACGCTGTTCAAGATCCTCACCGGCAAGGAGACGCCCGACAGCGGGACTGTCGAAATCGGGTCGACCGTGCGCCTTGGCTACGTCGATCAGAGCCGCGACCACCTCGATCCCAAGAAGAACGTGTGGGAGGAAATCTCCGACGGGCTCGATTACATGAAGGTCAACGGGCAGGACATGTCGACCCGCGCTTACGTGGGCGCGTTCAACTTCAAGGGCGCCGACCAGCAGAAGAACGTCGGCAAGCTGTCAGGCGGTGAGCGCAACCGCGTGCACATGGCGAAGATGCTCAAGCAGGGCGGCAACGTGCTGCTGCTCGACGAGCCGACCAACGACCTCGACGTCGAGACGCTGGCCGCGCTCGAGGACGCGATCGAGAACTTCGCGGGCTGCGCCGTGGTCATCAGCCACGACCGCTTCTTCCTCGACCGCCTCGCCACCCACATCCTCGCCTTCGAAGGCAACAGCCATGTCGAATGGTTCGAAGGCAATTTCGAGGCCTACGAGGAAGACAAGCGCCGCCGCCTCGGCGATGCGGCCGACCGGCCGACGCGGCTCGCGTACAAGAAGCTTACCCGCTGAAGGCACGAGCGCAGCGGGCCGGTTAACGCCGGCCCGCCCTGCCAAGGCACGGAAAATCGTGCTTTTCGCGTCGGTTGGGGTCGATTCCTTTACCCCTTCTTAATCAGAGCTACGTCAGTCTCCTTAACGACACGACACGGTCGCAAGGGGGACCAAGAGCTTGGCATCCGGTATTCAAGTGCCGCTGGAAGTCGCAGCGTTGCTGTGCGCGAGCGGCGCGCTCGTCGGAGGCTGGCTCTCCCACCTGCGCTTCACCCGGCGTTCAGTCGCGCGGCACAACCCCTTGCGTGATCTGCTGAGGCAGGACAACCTCGCCAAGGAGATCGATCTCGCGAAGCATCGTGACGCGCGCCGGCATGGCTCGCATGCGGTGCTGCACGGGCGGATCGACCAGCTTGCGGGACAGTCGGAAGGGTGGAGCCCGGACACCGCCGAGGCCGTGCGTGCTCACGTGGCGGCGGTGATGCGGGTCGGTCTGCGCCGCCAGGATCGCATCGCGCTGGCAGAGAGCGACCGCTTCGTCATCCTCATCCCGGGCGCCGACGAGCGCGCCGCGGTGCGTATCGCCGATCGCCTGCGCCGGGCGCTCGGGCAGATGCACCTCCCCCACCTCGGCAACGACGTCCGCCTTACCGCCAGCTTCGGCGTCGCGGCCGACCGGTTCGGCGAGAGCGGCGACGGGCTCCAGAGCCGGGCCCGCCGCGCGCTCGACGCGGCCGTCGCGCAGGGGCGCGATCACGTGGTGCCGGCGAGCGAGATCGAGGAGATCCATCTCCTCCCCGCGCCGGCGGCTGCGTCGTCTCCGGACAGCGCCGCCTCGGTTGCCTGAGCGCCTAGGGCGAAACCCAGCGCCCTTCCCAAGCCCCGCCCGCCGGGTCCCTCGTGAACTGCGCGCGCACATGGCCGGTGTGGGCGAGGTAGAACCAGTCGAGCGCCGTCAGCGTGATCGCCAGGAGCGCGAAGTTCTCGCGAGCGGGAAGGAGCTGGGCATCGTCGGGTTCGACACCCTCGAATTCGGGCGGAAGGCCGGACGTCGGGACATCGCTCGCCGTGCCTGGGCCGTCGCCGAGGTAGCAGCGGCGCGCGAAATTGGTGCTTGCGGCCCAGGCGGCGTCGACCTCAGGGCCTTGGCCGATGATGGCAGCCGCGCCCCGCGCGCGGATCTGCACCTTGGCGCCCTTGTCGTAGAACAGCAGCGCAGCGCGGGGATCGGCGGCGAAGACCGCGGCTTTCGGCGCGCGCGCGTCGGTATGGAAGCGCAGCCGCCACCCGTCGGCGTCGAAGGCGCGCAGTACCATGACGCGCGCATCGACATCGCCGCTTACCACAACGGGCGTATGCATCGGCGAACGCCGGTCGCGGGGGGCGCGGATCAACCGGTTGCGGCAGTCGGCGAGGCAGTCTTCGAGGTTCTCGAACATCCGCTACGCCATTGGCGCCATGACGCCGCCCGTCAAGCGCGGGCAAATTCATTCACGCAAGGCGCATTTTTTCTGAACATCGGCGAGTTGGTTCATCCTCGCGACAGATCGTGAGGCGTAATCCGGGTGCACCCTGACAAGCCGCTTGTGGTGGGCTGGCGCAACTGGAGGCAACATTCGATGATGACCCTCGTCAAGAGGGGCGGATCGCTCGCGGCCCTGGCCGCGGCGCTCGCCCTCGTCTCTCCCGCCGCCCCTGCCTTTGCGCAGGAGATGCCCACATTCCAGCCGGACGAACCCGATCCAGCGCCGCGGCCGGCACCGCGCATCGAGCGGGCAGAGCCCAGCGGCGGCCCGGCCCGCATGGAGGTGTTCCGCGCCGAGCGTCCCGAGGCACCCCGCTTGGAGCGCGTCGCCGAACCGCGCCGCGACTTCACGCCACCCTCCTTGCCGTCTTACACGCCGCCGGCCCGGATCGATCCCGACATCGAGGCCGGTGCTTCCCTCGCCCAGCGCCAGCGCGGCGAGCGGCGGGGTTGGGGCGGCTTCGGTGCGCGCGACCAGAACGCGCAGGCCGAGCAGCGCGCCGACCGGATCGACCGCCGAAGCGAGCGACGCGCGTGGCAGGTCGACCAGCGCAGCGAACAGCGTGCCCGGCAGGTCGATCGTCGGAGCGAATGGCGGGCAAACCGTATTGAGCAGCGCGGCGACGCGCGGGCCGATCGGCTCGACTGGCAGGGCCGCAACGCCGCCGCCGACCGGGTCGACCGGCGCAGCGAATGGCGGGCCGACCGAATCGAGGACCGCGGCGACCGCCGGGCTGCCCGGATCGAGAACCGCGGCGATATCCGCGCCGATCGCATCGAGAGCCGCGGCGACCGCCGGGCGGATTGGGTCGACGGGCGCCGCGATGGCTGGCGCGATGGCCGTCAGGGCGACTGGCGCAATGGTCGCCAGGGCAATTGGCAGGGCGGCAATTGGCAGAGCGGGCGCCAGGGCAACTGGCAGCGCGACAACTGGCGGCGCGGCGACAACCGCAACTGGCGGCGCGACGACTGGCGCTGGGGCTGGAATGGCCGACCCGGCTGGGACAACCGCGATTTCCGGCACTGGGACAACCGCTGGCGGAGCAACCGCAGTTACAACTGGTTCGGCTGGCGCAACGACAATCGCCTGCTGTTCCAGCCCGGCCCCTACTACGCGCCGTTCCGCAGCCACCGCTACAACCGGCTTTCGATCGGCTTCTTTCTCGACAGCTTGTTCTTCCAGCCGCGGTTCTTCATCAACGACCCCTGGTCGTACCGCCTGCCGCCTGCCTACGGTCCTTACCAGTGGGTCCGGTATTATGACGATGTGCTGCTCGTCGATATCTATACCGGCGAGGTCGTAGACGCGATCTACGACTTCTTCTGGTAGGTCTCCGCCAGCCCGGAAGAGGGCCCCGCCGGATCGCTCCTGCGGGGCTTTTTTTTGCAGCCCGCTAGTCCCTGACCGTGCCGAACGGCAGCATCCGGAACAGCGTCCCGTCCTTGTCGACGAACTGGTGCTTCAATGCCGCGAGCGCGTGGAACGCGATCAGCACCAAGAGCGCGATGCCGGCCGTGCCGTGAAGCTCGAAGATAGCCTCGCCGCGCGCAGGGTCGACGCCAACGGGCAGCGGCGGGAGAGTGAACAGGCCGAACACGCCGACCCCCTCGCCGAAGCTCGACATTGCCACCCAGCCGGCCATCGGCATGACCAACAGCAGCGCATAGAAGGTGTAGTGGACGACCTTCGCCAGAGTGCGCTCCCAAGGGGAATGGTTGAGGCTTGCTGGCGGCGGGCTCACCTGCCGCCAGATCAGCCGCACCGCGACGAGGACGAAGATCACTGCGCCGAGCGAGAAGTGGTTGGCCATGATCGCGCCCTGCTCCGCCTTCGATGGAGCGTCCTCGGCGGCCTCGCTGATCAGCCACTGCGCGATCACCAGCGCGCCGATCCCCCAGTGGAGGAGCATGGCGAGGCCGGAATACTTGGCGGTTGTGTTGCGGCTCATCCGTTCATCCTTTTCATCAGATCGGCCCGTTCCTTCCAGCTTAACAGGCCGGACCACCCGCGCAACCGGCGCTCGGCGCTTGCGCGCTGGCGGCGGATTGCTAGCCTTGCCGCCCATGACCGCGTTCGACCTTGAGCCCGATCAAGCCGCTCTCGCAGCTCTCGGTGACGCGGTGCGGACGCGCCTCGGGGCCGACCCGCGGGTTTACCGTTCCGACATCGAGGGCATGGAGCTCTTCGCTATCGGTGGCTTTCTCAGCCCCGACGAATGCGCTCGCCTGTGCACGATGATCGATGCGGTCGCGCAGCCCTCGGCGCTCCACGAGGTCGACTACGCAAGCGGCTTTCGCACCTCCTATTCCGGCGATCTCGATCCCTACGATCCCTTCGTCGCGGGTATCTCGGCGCGGATCGACGCGGTGCTGGGGGTCCCGGCGGAGATCGGGGAACATCTTCAAGGCCAGCGCTACCATCAGGGCCAGGAATTCAAGCCGCACAACGACTGGTTCTACACGACCGAAAGCTATTGGCCGCAGGAAGCCGCGCGCGGCGGGCAGCGGAGCTGGACCGCGATGATCTACCTCAACGCTGTGGACGCGGGCGGCGCGACCTTCTTCGTCAGAGGCAACCTCGCGATCGCGCCGACCCCGGGCGTTCTGCTGCTGTGGAACAATGCCCTTCCCGACGGGCGCCCCAACGAGGGCACGCTGCATGCCGGCCTGCCGGTCGAGCGGGGGATCAAGTACATCGTCACCAAGTGGTACCGCACGCGCCGCTGGGGCTGAACCTCACTCCTTGGGCGGCTCGGGCGCGATATGGCGCGCGATGGCCCGCACCTCCTCCGCGACCACGTCGACCCGGCGGGCGAGGCGCAGTATCTCGAGCTGCGTGCGCAGGTTGACCTCGTAGTCGTGCCGCGCGGTGATGCGGTCCTTCATCGCCTGGCGGTTCTGGCTCATCAGGATGATCGGCGCCTGCACCGCCGCGAGCATCGAGAGCACGAGGTTCAGGAAGATGAACGGGTAGGCGTCGAAGGCCTTGAGCCCCAGATCGGGAAGGATACCGGTGTTGATCACTGCCCAGGCGAAAAGCACGATGCCGAAGCCGATGATGAACCCCCAGCTTCCCCCCACCGCCGCGACCCGGTCGGCCAGCCGGTCGCCCCAGGTGGCGTTGGCCTGCGCGAGCTCGTCCGCGTCGGGCTGGAGCAGGCTCCCCGAGGCGATCCGGGTGAGCACGCGCTGTTCGTCGGGCTCCAAATGCGCGAACTCGCGCCCGAGCAGTTCGCGGGCGAGTTCCTGCGGATCGGGGTGGCGGTTCATGCCGCGAGGTTACGCCTGCGCGAGCGCCTCGGCAATCAGCGCGCGCGTGGGGGCGATGCCGTACAGCGCGATGAAGCTCCCCATGCGCGGACCCTGTTCGCTGCCGAGCAGGGTCTCGTAGAGCGCCTTGAACCAGTCGCGCAGGTTCTCGAAGCCGAACTCCGGCTGCTTGCCGATCTCGTAGACGATGGTCTGGAGGTCTTCCGCCGACATCGCCGGATTGGCGGCCGCGAGCGCGGCGTCGAGTGCCTTCAGCGCCGCCACCTCGCCACCCGCGGGCGCGCGCCTGGCGAGCGTCGGCGCCACGAAATCGCGGTTGTAGGCGAGCGCCTTGTCGACCAGCGCGTCGAGCGCCGGGTGGGCGGCGGGGTCGGCGTCCGCGACATAGTTGCCGAGGTAGGACCACACCGCCTCGCGCGTCGCGCCTGCACCCAGAACGCCAACGAGGTTGAGGAGCAGGCTGAACGGAACGGGCAGCGTATCGCCCTGCCCCGGCGCGTCGGCACCCTCGTGCCGCGCGTTGGCGCGCAGCAAGTGCCAGACCGCGTTGCCGAGCCGCTTGTCGGCATCCTGCGCAGGGATAGCGGCGCGGAACTGCCAGTAGTCGTCGACCGCCTTGGGAATGACCCCGGCGTGCAATTGCTTGGCGCTCTTGGGGTTGGCGAAGATGTAGAAGCCGAGGCTTTCCTCGCTCCCGTACTTCAGCCAGTCTTCGATGGAGAGACCGTTCCCCTTGGACTTGCTGATCTTTTCGCCCTTGGCGTCGAGGAACAGCTCGTAGATCAGCCCTTCCGGCTTGGTGCCGCCGAGCACGCGGGCGATCTTGCCGGACTGGATGCCGCTGTCGGTCAGGTCCTTGCCGTACATCTCGTAATCGACGCCGAGCGCCACCCAGCGCATCGCCCAGTCGACCTTCCACTGGCACTTGGCCATGCCGCCCAGAGCGGATTGCTCGACCGTGGATCCGTCCTCGTCGGTGAAGCGGATGATCCCGGCGGCGGCATCGACCACCTCCACGGGCACCTGAAGGACCGCGCCGGTGGTGGGGCTGATCGGCATGACGGGGGAGTAGGTCTTGCGGCGCTCCTCGCCGAGCGTGGGGAGCATGATGTCGAGAATCGCCTGGAAGTTCGCCAGGACACCCTTCAGCGCCTCGTCGAACTTGCCGGAATTGTAGCAATCAGAAGAGCTGACGAACTCGTATTCGAAGCCGAAACGGTCGAGGAAGTCGCGCAGCATCGCATTGTTGTGCGCGGCGAAACTTTCAAACTTCTCGAAGGGATCGGGGATGCGCGACAGGGGCTTTCCCAAGTGGCCGGCCAGCATTGCTTGGTTCGGCACATTATCCGGCACCTTGCG
>JBJTSG010000229.1:0-4465 GCA_046076505.1 Erythrobacter sp.
CCGGTGCTGGTCGCGGGCGTGCTCGCCTCGGTCAGGCACCTCAAGGGTTCGTCCGAGGAGCGCAATGCGCAGCAACGCGCCGCCGCGCTCCTCAAGCTCAAGTTCGCCGAAGCGGGCCTTCCGGTCATGGACAGCGTCACCCACATCGTGCCGCTGATGGTGGGCGACCCGGTGCGCGCCAAGAAGATCAGCGACATCCTGCTCGCCGAATACGGCGTCTACGTGCAGCCGATCAACTTCCCGACCGTGCCGCGCGGCACCGAGCGGCTGCGCTTCACGCCGGGCCCGTTCCACACCTAGGCGATGATGGACGAGCTGACGAGCGCCCTCGTCGAGATCTGGGACCGGCTGGAACTGGAACTCGCCGAAGCAGCCTGACCGGCCGTTCCCTAGCGTCCTTTGCGGTGTGCGTGCGGTGCGCTAGCACCTCTCCCGAAGGATTCGGGAAAGGACGAAAATGGGCGGCACGCCTGAGCAGACTTACGCCGAGGTTGTGCTCGGACGGCGCAGCATCCGGGGCTATCTCGACAAGCCCGTTCCGCGCGGGCTGATCGCGGAAATCATCGGCATAGCGATGCGCTCGCCGACCTCGATGAACACCCAGCCCTGGCACTTCCACGTCATCACCGGCGAGCCCCTCGACCGCATTCGCAGGGGCAACACCGAGAACATCCTCGCCGGCGTCCCCGACAGCCGCGAATTCCGCCGCGGCGAGGCCTTCGCCGGCGTCCACCGCGAGCGGCAGGTCGAGGTTGCCAAGCAGCTGTTCGGCGCGATGGGGATCGCCCGCGACGACGCGGCGGCGCGGCAGGACTGGGTGCTGCGCGGCTTCCGCCAGTTCGACGCGCCGGTCTGCGTGATCGTCACCTATGACCGCGAGCTCGGCAATTCCGACGACACCGCCTTCGATTGCGGCGCGGT
This sequence comes from Erythrobacter sp., assembly GCA_046076505.1. Lineage (GTDB taxonomy): Bacteria > Pseudomonadota > Alphaproteobacteria > Sphingomonadales > Sphingomonadaceae > Erythrobacter. The sequence goes on from JBJTSG010000229.1 coordinate 922, forward strand.
GACGACAGCGCTGGTCAACGCGGCATGGTCGAAGGGGCTCGGCTGCGTCATCAACTCGCAAGGCATCATGCAGAGCCCCGTAGTGCGCGAGCACGCCGGCATCCCTGAAGATCAGGTGATCATGAAGGCGGTGGCGATGGGCTGGCCCGATCCGGATTTCCCCGCCAACGCCGTCGTCTCCCTGCGCCGCAGCGTAGAGGACGCCGCTCGCTTCGTCGGCTTCGACTGACCCTTAGGGGCAGTTCCCGAGGCGCAGGAGAACCGGGCGCAAAGCCGGGCGGGGTCATGCAGGCTACCGCGCGGATTTCGCCCTTCGAAACGAGCGATCCGTGCCTCTCGGGACTTTAGGGGCTGCCGATGTTCGACTGGTTCAAGAAACACGCGCCGATCCGCACCAAGTTCAACACCATGACGGCGATCCACACCGCGGTGGTCAGCCTCGCGGTGCTGAGCGGCTGGCTCGCCGGAAGCGCGGAAGGCATATCGGTCTGGGCGGTTCTCGCCCTCGGCTGCATCCTCGCCACGCCGGCGATCGTGCTCACCGCCAAGCGGCTGATCTGCGATCCCTATGTCACCACCGTGATCCGCATGGAGGCGCTGGAGACGGGGGACACCGACAGCCCGATCCTGTTCCAGGACCACACTCGCGACTGCGTCGGCCGCATGGCGCGCGCCATGAACACCTTCCGCGACAATGCCGTGAAGGTGCGGCAGGGGGTGCAGGACCAGCAGTTCATCGTCGACGTGCTCAGCGGCGCGCTCGAGAAGCTCGCCCACAACGACCTCGCCTTCTCGCTCGATGGTCACCTGCCGATCGAATACAAGAAGCTGCGCTACGACTTCAACGACGCGGTGACGGCGCTGCGCGAGGCGCTCGGCGTGGTCAAGGAGGCGCGCATCTCGATCGATCGCGGCGCAACGGAGATCAGCGCCGCGATCGAGGATCTCGCCAGCCGGACGCAGGAGCAGGCCGCGCGGGTCGAACGCACGCTCGCGGAAATGACCGCACTGACCGACGGCGTGAAGAAGACCGCCACCGATGCGGCCGCGGTGGACAGCGCGATGGCGCAGACCCGCAAGCGGGCCGAGGATTCGGGCGAAGTCATGAGGCGCGCGGTCGATGCGATGGCCAACATCGAGCGCTCGTCGGAGGAAATCTCCTCGATCGTCGACCTCATCGACGGGATCGCCTTCCAGACCAACCTCCTCGCCCTGAACGCCGGAGTGGAGGCCGCCCGCGCCGGTGAAGCCGGCAAGGGCTTCGCGGTGGTCGCCTCGGAAGTGCGCGCCCTCGCCCAACGCTCGGCCGAAGCGGCGAGCGAGATCAAGGCCAAGGTCGGCAGCTCGCAGCGCCAGGTCGAGACCGGCGTGGAACTGGTCGCCGACACCGGCCGTGCGCTTGAGAGCATCGTCGAGGGCATCGGCCGGATGACGCTGCTGATCACCGAAATCAGCCAGTCCACGCAGCGCCAGGCGACGAGCCGGTCGACCGTCAACGCCACGGTCTGCGACATCGAGCGCATGACCCAGCAGAACGCCGCAATGGTGGAGGAGGCCTCGGCCGCGACCCGCGGGCTCGCACGCCAGGCGAGCGACCTCAATGCGCAGCTGGCGAAGTTCCGGCTGGAGACGCAATCCTCTCCCGTCCCGGGCGCAGCACAGCAGGGCCTCGCCTGGGCGGCCTAGCCGAGGGCCCGCCTCTATGGTCGCCCGCACCGCGGGCGGGACCACAGGCAGGTCAGCCAACCATCGAGCCGGCAAGCAGGCTGATGTAGAGCACCGGCACCATCCCGATTGCGGATGCCACCATCACCACCGCAAACAATGCGAAGGACTTGGCCAGACCCATCGGCCAGCTCTGGAACCACAGCCCTTTCCCCATGCGCAGGAAGACGATGCAAAGCAGGAGCTGGAGGATGAGCGTCGATATGGCCGCAAAGGCAGGCAAGAACGGCAGGGGCCCCAGCAAGACCATCGGTGCCGTCCACGCATTCAGCAACACGAACGTGGCGCGGACGCCGCGCCGCCTGTCGAGGCCGCTCCACCAGATCAGCAGCGGCGCGGACAGCAGCGCGTAGAATGCCGACAGCAGCGGGGTGCCAATGATCGACATCCAGCCGTCGACATCATTGATGAAGTCCTGACGGCTCTTGCCGGATCTTTCGATCCAGGGGTTCAGCACCTCGGCGGGTTGGGCTTCGATGATTCCCTTGAAGCCGCCGAGCAGGAAAAGGTAGAAGGTGAGCAGACCGCACAAGGCAATGTAGAAGCCGAAAGGCCGCCGGTATTGCCCGCCACCCGTCGGCCCGCGCTCGAGATAGGCGTCAAGCGCATCGCGCGGGCGGATCAGGAGGTCGCGGAAGGTGTGCCACTCGGTTTCGCCGAAGCCGACCGTCTCCTCGGCGAGATCGACAATGCGCAGCTTCTCCTCACCGGCGACCGCCGGATTGCTGTTGGTCTCGCTCAAACCTTTTCCCCTTCGGTCGATGAGCCATGGCTTCTGGGAGCCGGATGCCGCGCATTCCTCCGATACCCCCGGAACGCACGGCCCCATCCTCGTCCGAGGCACGCCGCGCTGTCAAGGGGTCGTCCGGCTCAGCAGCCGAGCTGGTCGGCGAGGGTCTCGAAGCTGTCGGCCGACCACTCCCACGCCTGTTCGTGGTGCGCATCGGGCGCGGGCGCGCCGCCGTATTCTGCCGGGCGGTCGACATAGGCGGTGAGGAGACCGCAGGCGCGCGCCGCGGCCAAATCGCCGTGGTGCGCGGCGACGAGGCATAGCTCGCCCGGCTCGAGGCCCAAGAGCTCGGCGGTGCGCAGGTAGGCCTGGCGATCTGGCTTGTAGCCCCGCTCACCTCCGCGCCGAGGATCGCGTCCCACGGCAGGCCGGCGCGCCGCGCCATGTTCAGCAGCAGCGCGACATTGCCGTTGGAGAGGGTCACGACCGGATAGCGCGCCTTGAGCCGCGTCAGCCCCGCGACCGCGTCGGGCCACGGGTCGAGCCGGTGCCAGGCGCGGTTCCAGTCGGCAAGCAGCGCTTCGTCGAGGCTCACCGGGTCGATATCGCGCTCGCGCAGGGCGTTCTCGAGCATCTCGCGGTGCAGGATGTCGAGCGGCACGAAGGCCCGGCCCGATTTGCGCATCCCCACCATCGCCGCGATGTACTGCGCGCGCCATGCGTCGGCGAAGGCGGCCGCGTCGATATCCCCGCGGCCGATGCTCGCGAGGAACCCGGCGGATTCGCGGGCGACGCTGGTGCGCCAGTCGACGACCGTGCCGAACACGTCGAAGGCGAGCGCCTTGGGGCGGAGCGGAGCGGTCACGGCGGGCTTAGCGCGGGAGCTCGGAGACCCCCATCAGCGCCTCGTCGACCGCACGCGCGGCCTGACGGCCCTCGCGGATCGCCCACACGACGAGGCTCTGCCCGCGCCGCATGTCGCCGCAGGCGAAGACATTGGGCTCGCTGGTGGCGTAGCTGCTGGTGTCGGCGGCAACATTGCCACGCGCATCGAGTGCAACGCCCGCCTGTTCGAGCAGCCCGGCCTTG
>JBJTSG010000230.1:0-3402 GCA_046076505.1 Erythrobacter sp.
GGCTGCCGCGAGGCGGGCGAATTCCGCGCGCCCGGGCGGCGTCCGCACGGCTTCGACGGGCCGGGCGAGTGGCGCTGGTTCTGCCTTCAGCACGTGCGCGAGTTCAACGCCGGCTACGACTGGTTCGAGGGCATGAGCGCCGAGGAGATCCTCGCCGCGCAGTCGCCGATCGCCGGCTGGCAGACCGAGAGCCGGGCGTTCCGCCCGACCGCCGGGATCACCGATGGTCCGCGCTGGGCGGACTTCGCCGATCCCTTGGACGCGATCGGCGCGCGGGCGCGCGGCATCCGCGCGCGCGCCGAGGGGCGGGCGCGCAGCGCGGCGATGGACGCGCGCTTCAGCCGCGAGGAAGCGCAGGCGCTGGAGGTGATGGGCCTCGGCTCCGACACCGATCGCACGCGCCTTCGCAGGCGCTATTCCGAACTCGTCCGCCGCTACCACCCCGACCGCAACGGCGGCGACCGCGCGCACGAGGCACAGCTCACCGCGGTGGTCGACGCCTACCAGCTGCTGAAGAAGAGCGCGGCATTCGCCTGACCTTCAGAGCGGCCGGCGGAAGAACACCACCCGCTCGGTTTCCGTGAAGCCGACGGCCTCGTGGAAGGCGTGGCTCGCAGTGTTGTCGAGCAGCGCGTTGGAGGCGAGCTCGGTGCAGCCCTTTGCCCGGCCCCATTCGGCGACCGCCTCGACCAGGGCGCGGCCGATGCCGGTGCCGCGCGCCTCAGGCACGATGAACGCGCCTTCCGCGAAAGCCACGGGCGAGGTCTCGCAGCCGTCGACATAGTCGTGCCGGATGCTCGCCTCGCAGAACCCGAGCAGGCCTCCGTCCGCTGCTTGCGCGACGAAGGCGACCTGGTCCGGGTCACCGGACAGGAACGTCGCCACGATGTCGTCGGCATGCGCATCGGGGCCGTCGTCCGGCCAGAGTTGCGCGCGCAGCGCGGCCCATTGCGGGACGTCGCCGGCGCTGGCGGGGCGGACCGTCAAGCCTCGCCCCGGATCGCCGCCTCGATCGCGGCGTGGTCGAGCTTCTGCATCGTCATCATCGCCCCGAAGGCGCGCTTGACGCCCCACTTGTCTTTGCACCACCCGCAATCGCTTTCCCTGCCGCCGTTGCCGATGACCGCGTTCCAGTAGCGGTCGGTCTCCTCCTGGCTGTCGGGAAAGACGCTGGCATAGAAGCGCGCGGCATACTCGGCCTCGCGGTCGTACCATACGCAGATCGTGTTCCTGGCGGTCATGCGGCCGCAGCGCCCTTGATGATCGCGGCGTCGATGGCGTTGGCCTCGGCATAGGCCGGGCGCTGGGTGACGCGCTCGGCATAGGCCTTGAAGGCGGGCCGCTCAGGGATCGAGCCGAACCTCAGGCCCCAGACGAACTGGCTGCCGACATAGGTGTCGGCCATGGTGAACCTCGCGCCGGCGATGAAGTCGTTGGCCGAGAGCCACGTGTCGAGCGCGTCCAGGGTGAGATCGAGGCTGCCGAACCCGGCCTGCCCGGTCTTGCCCTCCGGCACCTCCCAGCCGAAGGAGCGCGCGATGATCGCCTGTTCGAGCGGGCCGGCGGCGAAGAACAGCCAGCGGAAATAGGCGGCCTTCTCGTGCGCATCGGGGAGCAGGCCTTTCTGCGGGTGCGTCTCGGCGAGGTAGTGGTTGATCGCCGCGCATTCGGTGACGACGTGGTCGTGCCCGCCATGGTGGTGGACGAGGGCGGGGACCTTGTTCATCGGGTTGACGTCCCTGAACGTCGCGGGCCGGCTCGCCCAGTCGAACACCACGTGCTCGTAATCCGCGCCCGCCTCGTGCAGCGCCCAGCGGCTGATCTGGCCGCGGCTCATGGCGACGGTGTAGAAGGTGAATTCGGCCATGGTCATTGCTCCATCGTGACGACGGGGACGAACCCGCCGTAGATCATGCGCTTGCCATCGAAGGGCATGGGGTTCTTCGTCTGGTCGATGCGCGGATCGGCGAAATCGGGCGACATCATCTTCGCCATCCCGGCATCGCGGGTCGCCTTGTCGGGCCACTCTATCCACGAGAACACGATGTCCTCGTCATCGGCGGCCTGCACGGCCCGGCGGAAATCGGTCTGCTGGCCGTCCGGAACATCGTCGCCCCAGCATTCGACCACGCGGGTCGCGCCCAGCTCGACGAAGACCGGGTCGGCGTGGCCGGCATGGTCGATGAACTTCTGGCGGTTGGCCTTGGGCACTGCGATCACAAAACCGTCGATATACATCTGTCTCTCTCCCGTTGTCCCCCGACTCGCAACTTGTCTTGCATGAGCCTTGAGGTTACTTGAGGCAACGATGAAGTTACAAAAAGAAACCGAAATAAGGCCAGCCGTTCACGGGCGCTGGTACGACGATGCCTGCGGCACCGCCTTCGCGATGGAGCTGGTCGGCGAGCGCTGGGCGCTGCTGGTCGTGCGCGAGCTTATGCTCGGACCGCGGCGCTTTTCGGACCTTCGCGCCAGCATGCCCGGATTGTCGGCCAAGGTGCTGACCGAGCGGCTGGCGGGGCTCGAGGCCTCGGGCGTGCTCACGCGCCGATCGCTGCCGCCGCCGGCGCGCGCGCAGGTCTACGAATTGACCGCCTGGGGCTATGCCGCCGAGCCGGTCCTGCAGGAGCTGGGGCGCTGGGCGGCGCAGTCTAGCGCGCATGATCCGACGCTCCCGCTCTCGCCGGTCTCGCTGATGCTCTCGCTGCGGACGATGGTGGATTATGCCCGCACCGGTTCGGTCGTGGGGCAGGTCGGCTTCGTCATCGGCGAGGACAGCTTCATCGCCGCGCCCGCAGAACGCGGCCTGCCGATCCGCCGCGATGATGTTACTGGCGCCGACGCGGTATTCCGCGCGCCTGCCGCCGCTGTGCTCGCGGGGGGGATCTATGCCGGGGTGCCGTGGGGGCAGCTCGAGGCCAAGGCGGGGCTGGTCATCGAGGGCGACCGCGATCTCGCGCTGCGCTTCGCCGGCCTGTTCGCGCTGCCGCCGCCGCTTGCCTGAGCGGCGGGTCAGGTCTGGCGGAACGCCCAGCGCAGGGTGCGGCCCATGCCCCAGGTCGCGGCGCGCGCCGGGAGTGCGGTCAGGACGGGGCGTTGCAGCTTCAGCATGCTGCGCGCCCAGTCGGGCAGCATCGCCACGGCATCGGCGGTGAGCATCGTCTGCACCGCCACCGGCGTGCCCTTGGGCCGCTGGCTCAGCACCAGCTGCGCCACCTCGCGCGCTTGCGGAGAAGTGGCGAGATCGTGGCGCAGTTCGCGGAAAATCCGCTCGGCCTCGGCGCGCGTTTCGGGCACTGGATCGGCCCCCAGAGCGCGGGCGATCACCGCGAACTGGCGGTAGTACTCGTCCTGATCGCGCCCCGGCATGTCGGGCCGGACATGGCGCAGATAGCCCGCCAG
>JBJTSG010000231.1:0-2632 GCA_046076505.1 Erythrobacter sp.
GAACGAAGCTGCTGGCTTCCCTGCTGTTCCCGAGGATGCATCGGCGCTCGATAACGCCGCGATCCGCGAATGGTATTCTGCCGCTAATTCGCCATCTAATTCGCAGCCGCGTAATTCGCCGCTCACTACCGCGCAACAGCAGCTCCTCGCCGACTGGCAGGCCGTGCAGGACTGGTTTGCGGCCAACGGTCACGCAGTCACCGATGGCGTGATCCCGGTTGAGGCACATGAGATGTGGGCGCGCGGGCATGAGCGCTACCTCATGGAGGGCAAGTCTCCGTCGAACGCGCTGACCCGCCTGTTCGAAACCTTCCGGGGCTGGCTGCTCAACATCTACAAGACGGTTGATGCCCTGCGCGCGCCGATCACGCCAGAAATCCGAGAGGTGTTCGACCGCCTGCTCGCCACCGATGAGGAGATTCAGGCGCAACGGGAAGCGCAGGCCCTCACCCCGCTGTTCAAGGATTTCGCCGTTATCGGCATGACGGGCGCGGAATTCGAAGCCTACACCGCGCAGGCAACCGCAGCCAAGGACAGCGCCAACGCCGCGCTCCTGCAAAAGACCATGGCGGCAATCCGGCGGCGCGAGACGAAGCGCTTCAACGATGAACGCAAGGGCGTGATCGCGCAAGAGGCCGAGCGCCTTGATCAGGCACCGATCCTCAAGTCGCTGGCGCTGATGAAAGACACGCCGATCGATCAGGACTGGCTCACCGATCGCATGGGGCAGGACGTCACCAGTCTCCTCCCCAAGAGCGTGCCGCCGATCTATCGCCCGGGCGGGGCCAATCCCGACACGGTTGCCGAGCTTGCGGGCTTCACCTCGGGGCAGCAGATGATCGAAGTGCTCATCGGGGCGCAGCGTCAGCACCGCGAAGCCAAGGCGTCCGGCGACAAGCGCACCATGCGCAAGCGGATGATCGAGAGCGCCGCCGATGCCGAAATGACGCGGCGCTACGGCGATGATCCGTTCAACGACGGCTCAATCGAGCAGGAGGCCATCGCTGCGGTCAACGGCGAATTGCAGGGCGAATTGCTGGCCTCCGAGGTGCGGCTGCTCTCTCGCCGGACTGGTGCGCGTCCGACACCCTACAAGATCGCTCGCCAGTGGGCCCGCAACCGCGTGCGCACCGGCCTTGTGAGCGTCGAAGCGTCGCCTGGTGCCATCGCGCGCCATGCCCGCAACGTCGCCAAGGCTGGCCGCGATGCCGAGAAAGCGATGCTCGCGGGCAAAATGGACGAAGCGCTGCGGTTCAAGCAGCAGCAGATGATCTCCAGCGCGCTGCTGGCCGAGGCGAAGGAAGCCTACGACTTTGTCACCGCAGCGGTAAAGCGGCTTTCGAATGTCCAGCGTAACCGCAAGCGGGACAGCATCGACGTCGATTACTGGGAGCAGGCGCAGGCGCTGCTCGCTGGGTATGATTTCCTGCCGCGCACTGAAAAGCTGATGCGCGAGCGCGAGGGCTTTGAGCGCTGGGCCAACGCTCGCCGCGCCGAGGGCGAAGAAATTCAGATCCCGGATCGCCTCGTCGCTGCGGGCACGAACTATACCCGCATGACGGTCGAGGAGATTCAGGGCATCGACGACACGGTCAAGTCAATCCTGCATCTCGGGCGGCGCAAGAAGGAATTGCTGCTGGGCAAGGAGCGCCGGGACTGGAATGAGGCGCGCGGCGAGTGGCTGAACGGTGCCGAGAACCTGCCAGAGCGTCCGGCCGGGCCTGATCGCAACCCGGCGTCCAGCACGGTGCGCGGTGTCGTTGCGACTGCAATTCGCGTGGACATGATGGCCAAGCAGATGGATGGCGGAAACCCTACTGGCCTCATGACCCGCATCTTGGTCGATGGAGAAAAGCGCGCGAGCAACATATACGCGAGGCTGCAAGACAAAGTTCTCCAACCGATCGCCGACGCCTACATGGCGATGAAGGGCTCGCGCCTGTTTGACCGCGTCTCTGCGCCGGAGTGGATCGACTATCGCACCGGACAGCCTCAGGTGTTCCTGCGCTCCGATCTGCTCGCCATTGCGGCCAACCTTGGGAATGAGTCTAACCTCCGCAAGATGCTGGCGGGTGAGGCGCTGCTGTTCAAGGGGCAGGAGGAACTCGCTCCGACGCTGGAGGGTGTCACGGCGCTGCTCAATCGCGAGCTCAACGAAGCCGAGTGGCAGATGGTCATCACGGCGTGGCGACAGGTCGAGAAGATGGGCGAGGAAGCCTTTGCCGCCGAGCGTGAGTTGACTGGCGTGAAGCCCGAGAAGATCGAGCCGCGCATGGTCAAGACGCCTTTCGGTGAGGTCAAGGGCGGCTACTGGCCTGCGGTCTATGACACCGATGCGGTGCGCGCTGCTGACGCCGGGGTCAGCCTCGATGCGATCAAGGGTGACGATTTCGACGCACTCATTGGCAAGCACGGGATCGGCACCAGCAAGGGCTACACTATCAGCCGCACCGATTTTGTCGCGCCGATGCTGCTCAATTTCGAGGCCGTCCTGTTCGGCCATGTCAATCAGGTGGCGAAGCGCGTCGCCTATCAGGCGTGGGCCAAGAATGCGCTGAAGGTGATCCGCGACCGCCGGGTCAAGGCGATGTGGGCGCGCAAGCTGGGGCAGGAATATCATGCCCAACTGGAG
>JBJTSG010000232.1:0-5349 GCA_046076505.1 Erythrobacter sp.
GCCGCGACGGGGAGCAACGCCGCATCCGCGTGGTGGGCGAGCGCATCGACGTGAACGGACAGCCCGATTGCGTGGCCGGCATCATCCTCGATTGCACCGAGGAGCACTTGCGCAATGTCGCGCTCAAGCGCGCCGCCGAGCGCGACCGGCTGACCGGGCTCTACAACCGCGCCAATTTCGACCATCGGCTTGCCGCGGCGATGCAGCGCGTCGAGACCGAGCCGGTCACGGTGGCGCTGCTCGATCTCGACGGGTTCAAGGACGTGAACGACACGCTCGGCCATCTCGTCGGCGACCGCGTGCTCGAGACGATCGCGAACCTGCTCCAGCTGCGCGTGCCGGCGGGCGTGTTCCTGGCGCGCTGGGGCGGCGACGAATTCGCGCTGCTGTTCCCGCCGGCGATGACCGTGGAGGCGGTGAAGGCCTTCCTCGAGGCGCTGCTAGCCGAGCTTGCCGAAACCCCGCCGCTGGGCGGCGCGCACATCCGCATCGGCGGCACCTGCGGCCTTGCGCGCATGACCACCAGCGCGAGCAGCGAGGAGATCATGCGCCGCGCCGACCTCGCGCTCTACCGCGGCAAGGAGCTGGGGCGCGGCACGGTGGTATGCTGGGATCGCCACATCGAGGCGCGCCAGCACGAGCGCCAGCGCGCCATCGCCCAGCTCGGCAGCGCATTGGACAGCGGGCGCGCGCTCGCCGCCTACCAGCCGATCGTCGAGCTTGCGACCGGCCGCGTCGTCTCGGTCGAGGCGCTGCTGCGGCTGCGCGACGAGGACGGCCGCCTGCTCGCCGCGAGCGAATTCTTCTCCGCACTGCTCGATCCCGAGCTGTCGCGCAGGGTGTCACGCGTGATGCTCGACCAGGTGGTCGCCGATGGCCCCGCGATCCTCGCGCTGTTCGGACCGCTGACCCGCATCGGCCTCAACCTCTCCGACGCCGACCTGAGGCGTGGCGACTACGTGCGGCACCTCATCGAGGTGATCGACGACAGCCCGCTGTCGCCCGGGAACATCACCATCGAGGTGACCGAGACCATGCTTCTCGATGCGAGCGGGCACCTGCACGCCTCACTCGCGACGCTCGACAAATGCGGCTTCACCATCTGCCTCGACGACTTCGGGACGGGATTCTCCTCGCTCACGCACCTGCGCGCCTTCCCGATCCACAAGGTCAAGATCGACCGCGACTTCATCGCCGGCATCGCCGAGGATCACCAGTCGCGCCTGATCATCCAGGCGATCGTGCAGATGGGCCACAGCCTCGGCTTGCGCGTGGTGGTCGAGGGCGTGGAGACCGAGGAGCAGGAGACCTTTCTCAAGGCGGTCGGCTGCCGCCAAGTGCAGGGCTTCCGCTACGGCAAGCCGATGCTGCTCGATGACCTGCGCGCGCGCTTCGCCCCGCCGCGTCGGCGCCGCAGCGCCTAGCGGAGCAACGCCTCCATGGGCCCGGTGCCGGCCCGGAAGATGAAGGTCTGCGGTTTGGTGCCGGCGCCGATGTTCACCCGGTTTTCCTGCCGCGCCCAGACGTCGGTGAGGATCTGCGAGTTGAAGCGCAGCCTGACCGCGCCGCTCTTCGGCGCGGCGACCTCCTGATAGACCCACAGGCTCCCGCCATCGATCTCACTGCCGAGATAGGCGGGCTCGACCCGCACGCCGTCGACCTCGAGCAGGAAGGCCCTTGTGACATAGGCCGCGAACTGCTCGCGGCTTTTGACGCTGCCGATGATCTCCGGATTCTTGATCCCCTGCTGCATCAGCGCGTGCTCGGCGTCGTGGTGCGGCACCTGGTGGGCGATCTCGATCATCCCCGTGCGCGGGTTCAGGGTGATCGTGCTGATCGCGATCTTCTGCTGGTGCGCGAGCGCCGTCGCGGCTCCGGCGAGCGGAGCCAGCACCAGCGCGAGTAGGACAAGCAGGCGGCGCAACAGCATCACTTGCGGTTCTTCACCGGCTCGGCCCCGGCCGCCTCGCCCATCAGGTCGCGGCCCGTGCGCGACCGCGCCGCCTCGTCCTTGAAGGCCTCGATGCGGCTCGGGATGATGCGGCGCGGATAGTGGTTGTTCTCGAGGTCGGCATCCCCCGTCTCCCAGTCGGGATCGACCACCACCTGGGTGAGCTCCTTGCCCTTGGGGAAGACCAGCAGCTTGGCGACTTCCCTGGCGTTGCGGCGCCAGATCTCGGCCGGGATCTTCATCTTCTCGGTCGAACCGTCCTTGAAGGTGAGGCCGAGGATGATCGGCATGACGAGCCCGCCCTTGTTGGAGAAGTTGAGGACGTAGTAGTTCGCGTCCTCCTTCACCGCGCGGTCGAAGGCGGCGCGCTCCCACGGCTGGAGCCCGTCGAGGAAGCTCGCGTAGTCCTTCCTGTCCTTGGGCGTGACCGTGAACTGGTCGTTGCGATCATGGAAGTCCGTGACGCCGGGGTTTTCGAGCACCCAGATGGGCAGGCCCTGCTGCCGGTTGAGGCCGACGCCGACGGGCTCGGGTTCCTCGGCCTGCTCGGCGCGGCGGCGGGGCAGGTCGATGTCGGGGTTCTTGCTGTCGACCTTCAGGCGGTAGACCGAATCGAGGGCAATATCGACGTGGTCGGTGGTGTAGAACCACCCGCGCCAGAACCAGTCGAGGTCCGTGCCGCTCGCCTCTTCCATAGTGCGGAAGAAGTCCGCCGGGGTGGGGCGCTTGAACTTCCAGCGGCGCGCGTACTCCTTCAATGCGAAGTCGAAGCGCTCGCGACCGGTGATCGTGTCGCGCAGCACGTGCAGCGCCGCCGAGGGCTTGCCGTAGGCGTTGGCGCCGAGGTCGGTGATCGAATCCGATTGGGTCATGATCGGCTGCTGGGTGTTCGAGACCATGTAGCTGACGAGATCGCGCGGCAGGCTGCGCGTCCAGGGCATCTTCGGGTCCCATTCGTAGCCCGCGACCGAATCGAGGAAGGAATTGAGACCCTCGTCCATCCAGGTCCACTGCCGCTCGTCGGAGTTCACCGTCATCGGGAAGTAGATGTGCCCGATCTCGTGGATCACCACGCCGACCATGCCGGTCTTGGTGGCGAGCGAATAGGTGCGCGAGCCGTCCTTGTTGAGGATGGTGCGCGGCCCGTTGAAGGTGATCATCGGGTATTCCATCCCGCCGACCGGCCCGTTGACGGACTGCGCGGTGGGATAGGGATAATCGAAGCTGAAGCGCGAATAGACCTTGAGCGTGTGGACCACCGCGGCGGTCGAATACTTGCGCCACAGCTCGCCGCCCTCCTTGGGCCAGAAGCTCATCGCCATGACCGTCTCGTGCTCGGCGCCCGGCTGCTTCACGCCTTGCGCGTCCCACATGAACTTGCGGCTCGACGCCCAGGCGAAATCGCGCACATTGGTGGCGGCGAACTTCCAGGTCTTGGTGCCGCGCGGGTTCCCGGCCTCGGCGGCGGCGGCCTCCTGCGGGGTGACGATGAACACCGGCGCGGCCGCGTTCTTCGCGCTCTCCAGCCGCTGGCGCTGCGCCGCGGTGAGCACCTGATCGGGGTTCTGGAGCGTGCCGGTCGAGGCGACCACGTGATCGTCGGGCACGGTCATCTCGACCTCGTAGTCGCCGAACTCCAGAGTGAACTCGCCGCGCCCGAGGAACTCCTTATTGTGCCAGCCCTCGTAGTCCGAATAGACCACCATGCGCGGGAACCACTGGGCGAGCAGGAAGATGTCGTTGCCGCCTTTCCTCGGATCGTCGGGGAAGTGCTCGTAGCCCGAGCGGGCGACGACCGCGTCCTCCTCGACGATGTTGAAGGCCCACTCGATCGCGAACTCGGTGGTCGCCCCCGGCGCGAGCGGCTGGGGCAGGTCGATGCGCATCAGCGTGCCGACGATCGTGTGCGGCAGCGCGGCGCCTTCCAGCGTCCGCACCGCGGCAATGTCATAACCGTATGCGTTGTCGGCCATCGCCTGCTGGCGGCGCAGTTCGTCGAAGGAGAGCTTGGTCGGCTCATTGCCCGAACCGAGCGTCACCTTGGGCCCGCGCCGCCCCGCGCCGCCGAACACGTCGGTCAGCTCGGCCATCGAATCCTTGCGGAAGATGTTCTGGTCGAGCTGCATCCACAGCCACGGCAGCGCGTCGGGCGAGTTGTTGGTGTAGCGCACCGTCGCGCGCGCGGTGATGCGGCGCTTCGTCTCGTCGAGGCTGGCGGTGATCCTGTAGTCGACCTTCTGCTGCCAGTACTGATGACCCGGCGCGCCGCTCGCGTTGCGGTAGGTGTTGGGGGTGGGCAGCACCTCGTCCAATTGGCGGAACTTGTCCTGAAAATCGCCCTTGGTCTGCTGGATGCTCTGCGCGGACGCGGGCACGGCAAGGAACAGGGCGGCGAGGAACAGCACGAGGCGCAAGGGGAGTCTCCGGCTTGGGGGCAGACATGCCAGACAGCGCAATAAGCCGCGCTGCGCAAGGGGGATGAATGCCGCAGCGACGCACATTTGTTTCGCGCATGGCAAATGGATCACATTGCGATTATCGCAGCGCCCCATGACCGAGCCCATCTGGCACGCCCTGCACGAAGCCGCCTGCGCGCGCGGAGAGAGCACCTATCGCGATCCCGAGACCGGCTACACCGTGTTCACACGGGTGGCGCACCTCGCGCGCGGCAAGTGCTGCGGATCAGCCTGTCGCCATTGCCCTTACGGTCACGAGGCCGTACCCCGCCGCTCCTGACTTTCGGAGACAGCCCATGAAGACCCGCGCCGCCGTTGCTTTTGCGCCCAAGCAGCCGCTCGAGATCGTCGAGCTCGACCTCGAAGGCCCGAAAGCGGGCGAGGTGCTGGTCGAGATCATGGCGACCGGCATCTGCCATACCGATGCCTATACTCTCGAAGGGTTCGACAGCGAGGGCATCTTCCCCAGCGTGCTCGGCCACGAGGGCGCCGGGATCGTGCGTGAGGTGGGCGCGGGCGTCACGTCCGTGAAGCCGGGCGATCACGTCATCCCGCTCTACACCCCGGAATGCCGCCAGTGCAAATCGTGCCTCTCGGGCAAGACCAACCTGTGCACCGCGATCCGCGCGACGCAGGGCAAGGGGTTGATGCCCGACGGCACCACGCGCTTTTCCTACAAGGGCGAGCCGATCTTCCACTACATGGGCTGCTCGACCTTCAGCAATTTCACCGTCCTGCCCGAAATCGCCGTGGCGAAGATCCGCGAGGACGCCCCGTTCCAGAGCGCCTGCTACATCGGCTGCGGCGTCACCACCGGGGTTGGCGCGGTAACCCACACCGCCAAGGTGCATGTCGGCGACAATGTCGTGGTGTTCTGCCTTGGGGGCATCGGCCTCAACGTCATCCATGGCGCGCGGCTGGCGGGGGCGAACATGATCGTCG